>NZ_JBFBEZ010000018.1:0-160709 GCF_040701725.1 Streptomyces sp. NPDC093109 | reverse complement strand
TTGACCTTCATCCGGACGCCCTCGCGGCCCTTGCCGGGCTGCACACGCGTCACCCGCCCCTGGGCATCCACATGCACCCGGTCACCCGTGATGAGGGTGACCACCGACGCGGCGGACTGCGCCTGCCGCGCCTTCGCCGCGAACGCCCGGGCGGCTTCCGCACTGTCGGCGCCGACGGCCGAAGCCGCACCCGCGGTGGCACCTGACGTCAGCCCGGCCGTGAGCAGAGCGGCCACCATGACAGCGCCGGCCCTCTTCTTGTACGTACGCAAAACTCCCCCAACGTTGAGGCGTTCGATCAAACGAGTGATCGAAAACAGTGCATACCGAGTATGTCCGAGCGGCTGCATACTGAGTATGAACAGAAGGACGTGGATCACCGTCGATGGGTTGCCCTCGCACAGCGACCGATTTTTCCGTGACCGGCCGGTGACGCGAGCGGGTCGAGCGGGTCAGGTACGGTCGCCGGCGCTGACCAGCCCTGTCTCGTACGCGACGATGACCGCCTGGACCCGGTCGCGGAGGCCGAGTTTGGCGAGGATGCGGGCGACATGGGTCTTGACGGTCGCCTCGGCCAGGTGGAGGCGCGCGGCGAGTTCGGCGTTGCTCAGTCCTCGGGCCAGCAGGCCGAGCACCTCCAGTTCGCGCGGGGTGAGCGAGGCGAGGTCGCGGTGGTGGGCGGCGGTGTCGCCGCCGCGCTGCGCGAAGCGCCGGACGAGGCGGCGGGTGATGGCGGGCGCCAGGAGGGCGTCGCCGGTACGGACCGTGCGGACGGCCGCGGCCAGATACTCCGGGGTGACGTCCTTGAGGAGGAAGCCGCTGGCCCCGGCGGAGAGCGCCGCGTAGACGTACTGGTCCAGGTCGAAGGTGGTCAGGATGAGGACGCGGGGCTCGCCCGGGGCGCCGGTGAGGATGCGGCGGGTGGCCTCCAGACCGTCCGTCCCGGGCATGCGGATGTCCATCAGGACCACATCGGGCCGGGTGCGGCGGGCCGCTTCGACGGCTTCGTCCCCGTTGGTCGCCTCGGCGACGACGTCGATGCCGTCGGCGCCGAGGATCATCCGGAATCCGGTACGGACCAGGGTCTGGTCGTCGGCGAGCAGCACCCGCAGCGGCTCGGTCACGGTGCCTCCAGGGGGATCAGCGCTTCCACCCGGTAGCCGCCGGTGAGGCGCCGTCCGGTGGTCAGGGTTCCGTCGAGGACGGCGAGGCGTTCGCGCAGCCCGATCAGGCCCCGGCCGCTTCCCGCGCCGGCGCCCGCGCCCGGGCGGCCACCGGTGTCGGTGACATCCACCCGCAGCTGGTCGGGGCCGTACGCGACGGTCACGGTGGCGGTGGCGCCGGACGCGTGCTTCACGGTGTTGGTCAGGGCTTCCTGGACCACGCGGTAGGCGGCGAGTTCGAGGCCGGGCGGCAGCGGCCGGGGCGGTCCTGTCACGGTCAGGGAGACCGGCAGCCCGGCCTCCCTGACCCGCCCGACGAGCGTCTCCAGCTGGTCCAGGCCGGGTTGCGGGGCCAGCGCCGCCGGCACACCGGCCGGGTCCACCGCCGTACCGGCAGGGTCCGTGCCTCTGCCCGCGCCGCCGCCCGTGCCTCCGTCCGCGCCTCTGTCCGTGCCTCCGCCCGTCGCCTCGCTCTCGTCCGCCATGGTGAGCAGCCCCATGACGTGCCGCAGTTCGGTCATGGCCGCCCGGCCGCTCGCCTCGACGGTGAGCAGCGCCTCGCCGGCCTGTGCGGGGGAGGTCTTCATGACCTTGCGGGCGGCGCCCGCCTGGATGATCATCACGCTGACGTTGTGCGTGACGACATCGTGCAGTTCGCGGGCGATCCTGGCCCGCTCGCTCGCGACGGCCCGCCGCAGCGCCTCGGACTGTTCGCGCTCCAGGGCGGAGAGCCGGGTGCGGCCCTCGTCGGTGCGGAGCTTCCAGGTGCGCAGCCCGACGGCGGCCACGGCCATCGGGACCAGGATCAGCAGGGCGATGTACTCGTTGGGGACGATCGGCGTCACCGAGTTCCCCGCCGTACCGACCAGCAGGACCGCCACCGGCAGCGCCCCCAGGGCCGCCACCCGGTACGGGCTGTACACGGCCGCGCTGTAGACGGCGATGACGAACGCGTAGAAGGTCAGCCGCATGACGCTGTGCGGTGTCGCCAGGGTCGCGGCCGTCACGACGCACAGCACGGCGAGCGGGTAGCGGCGGCGCAGCGCGAGGGCGGCCGAGGCGATGAACGCGAGGGCCACCATGAAGGCCATGCCGCCGGGTCCCGCCGGGCGCGGCACGACGTGCTCCACACCGGGCGCGATCTCCCGGATGACGACGTTATTGGCGTTGTCGATGCCGTAGTAGACGGTGGCGACGCCGAGTGCCAGCGCCACCAGCGCGTCGAACCGCCGGGCGCGCGGGGTGGGCCGCGGCGGCGGACCGCTCGGCAGCCGGACATCGCGGACCGCACGGCGTGCGGCTTCCGGCAACGGCAACGGCAGCGGCAGCCGCGTCCGCGTCCGTAGCCGCTCCAGCGTCGTACGTACGTCCCTCACCGGTTCATTGTCGCCGCCGCGCCGATCCGTGGAGTCCGCCCCGGTGGCCATTCCCGCCGCACCGGATACATCACCCGCCTACATCGCAGGGATGACGATTCCGGGGATCATCCCGGCGCGGTACGGCAAGGGGTCCCGGCGGGCGACGCGGGCGGGCGGGTGCCGCTTCTAGCGTTCGGGCAGCCAACCGCCTTACCCGAGGAGCCACTTCATGACCACGCCGGTGATCGAACTGAGCGAGGTGAGCCGCCGGTACGACGACGGCCCGCCCGCACTGCACGAGGTGTCGCTGACCGTGCGGCCCGGCGAGGCCGTCGCGATCCTCGGCCCCTCCGGCAGCGGCAAGTCCACCCTGCTCAACCTGATCGCGGGCCTGGACAGGCCCGATACGGGGACCGTCACCGTGGACGGGGTACGGGTGGACCGGCTGGGCGAGGCCGGCTCCGCGCTCTACCGGCGGTCGAGGATCGGCATGGTCTTCCAGTTCTTCAACATGCTCGACGATCTGACCGTCTCCGACAACGTCGCCCTGCCCGCGCGCCTCGCGGGTATGGCACGCGGCGCGGCGGACCGCAGGGCGGCGGAGCTCCTGGAACTGCTCGGCATCGACCGGCACGCCCGTGCCCACCCGGGGCGGCTCTCCGGCGGCGAGCGCCAACGCGTCGCGGTGGCAAGGGCGTTGATGAACCGGCCGGCGCTGCTCCTGGCCGACGAGCCGACCGGCGCCCTCGACACGGCCGCAGGACAGGACGTCAGCGGGCTGCTCACCGACCTCAACGCCGAGGGCCAGACCATCGTGGTGGTCACCCACGATCTGGCGCTGGCCCGGTCCTGCACGAACCGTACGGTCAGGATCGCCGACGGCCGGATCGCGGAGGACGTCGTACGGTCGCGGGCCGTTGAGCAGGAGCCGGTGGCCCCGAAGCCGGTGGCTCCGAAGCCCATGGCCCCGGAGGCCGTCGCCCCGCAGGCCGCCGCCCCGGACGTCGTCCGATGAGCGCGCTCGGCAAGGTGGTGCGCTCGGGGGTCGGGCGGCGCCGGGTGCAGACGCTGGTGATCGGGCTCGCCACGATGATGGCGGTGGCCGCCTCCGTCCTCGGCGGCACGCTGCTGGTGGTCTCCGGCGCGCCCTTCGACGACGCCTTCGCCCAGCAGCGCGGCGCGCATCTGTCCGTACGGTTCGACGCGGGCCGGGTGAGCGCCGGGGAGCTGGCGAAGTCCAAGGACGCCGACGGGGTGAGCGGTGCGGCGGGGCCGTTCCGTACGGCGACGGTCACCCCGCGCGCGGACGGCGCCGGCCCCGGGTGGCCGATCACCGTGGTCGGCCGGGGCGGTCCCGGCCGGGACGTGGACGAGGTGGCGCTGCTCGACGGGCGGTGGCCCGCGCGCCCCGGCGAGGTCGTGCTGTCCGCCGACTCCGCGCTCTTCCCGACCATGGGCATGCGGATGTCCTTTCCCGGTCTCTCCGGCGCTCCGGCGCTGACGGTGGTCGGGGTGGCCCGCTCGGTCACGCGGACCGCCGATGCCTGGGTGGTGCCGTCGCAGATGCCGGCGCTCACCGCGCCAGGCAGCGACGGCTACCAGATGCTCTACCGCTTCACCGACGCGGGCACCGCCGCCCGGATCGCCGAGGGCCGCGCGGCCGTGACGGACTCCCTGCCGTCGGGAGCGGCCGTCGGCGAACAGTCCTGGCTCACCGTCAAGAGGAGCGCCGAGCGCGACACCGCCCTCTACGTCCCGTTCCTCGTCGCGTTCGGCGCACTCGGCCTGGTGATGTCGGTGCTGATCGTCGGCAACGTCGTCGCGTCGGCCGTCGGTACGGGAACGCGCCGTATCGGCATCCTCAAGGCCCTCGGTTTCACTCCGGCGCAGGTCGTACGGGCGTACGTCGGCCAGGCGTTGATCCCGGCTGCGGTCGGCACGGCCGCCGGTGTCCTCGCCGGACATCTGCTCGCCGTCCCCGTACTGGCCGAGACGGAGGAGGTGTACGGCGCCTCGTCCCTGGCGGTCGCCCCCTGGGTCGACGCGGCGGTGATAGCCGGGGTGCTCGGGCTGGTGGCGGCGACCGCGTGGGCGAGCGCCTGGCGGGCCGGCCGGCTGCGTACGGTCGACGCGCTCGCCGTCGGGCGGACCGCCGCGACGGGGCGCGGCAGGTGGGCGGCCCGGCTGGCCGGCCGGCTGCCGCTGCCGAGGCCGGTCGCGCTGGGCCTGGCCCGGCCCTTCGCGCGGCCAGCCCGCGCGCTGGCCATGGGCACGGCGGTCCTGTTCGGCGCCGCCGCCGTCACGTTCACCGTGGGGATGGGCGCGTCGCTGGGCCAGGTGATGAAGGCCAGGGCGCACGACGCCGCCGATGTCACGGTGCCCGCGCCCCTGCCGGACTTCGGACCGGGGGGACCTGGGGGACCGCAGAGCCCCGGCGATCGCCCCGATCCCGCAGCGGTCGCCGCGGCCATCAAGTCCGCCACCGGAACCGGGAAGTACTACAGCGCCGCGACCGTACGGGCGACCGTGTCCGGCCTGACCGGCACCGTCGACGTGATCGCCTTCACCGGCGACGCCTCCTGGGGCGGCTACACGATGGTCGCGGGACGCTGGATCGACAAGCCCGGCGAGGCCGTCGTCCCGACGCCCTTCCTGGCCGCCACCGGCACCCGTATCGGCGACACCGTCACCCTGAACGGTCTGAACGGCCTGAACGGCCCGGCCGCGCCGGTCACGGTCCGGATCGTCGGAGAGGTCCTCGACCCCCGCAACGACGGCATGCAGGTCTTCACCGACGCCGCGGCCCTCACGGCCGCACACCCCGACCTGACGGAGACGAGCCATCACATCGCGGTCGCGCCGGGCACCGACGTGACCGGCTACGTCAACGCGCTGAACAAGGACCTGGCGCCGCTGGGGGCGACCGCCCGGGTCGGCGGGCTCCGGACCGGCGGTGACATGGTCGTCACCCTCAACGCGCTCTCCGGCATGCTCACCCTGATGCTCGTCGCCGTCGCCGCGCTCGGTGTGCTCAACGGCGTACTGCTCGACACCCGCGAACGCGTCCGGGAGATCGGTGTCCACAAGGCGCTCGGCATGACGCCCCGGGGGACCCTCGCCATGGTCCTCACCTCGGTCGCCGTGACCGGACTGGTCGCCGGAGCCCTGGGACTGCCGCTCGGCGTACTGCTGCACGGGCTGGTCATCCCCGCGATGGGCGACAGCGTGGGGCTCCGCCTCCCCGACTCCGTCGTCGCCGTCTACCACGCGGCCCAGCTGCTCCCGCTCGCACTCGGCGGCCCGCTCATCGCGGCCCTGGGCGCGCTGCTCCCGGCGGGGTGGGCCGCCAAGTCCCGTACGGCCACGGCCCTGCGCACCGAATAGGCCGCGCGCACTGAATCGGCCGCGCGTACCGAATAGGCCCTGCGCACCGAATCGGCCACGCGTACCGAATGCCGAATGAGGTCGGGGCGGGTCCGAGCGCCCGGTGGGGTCCTGACCGGACCTATGCCGGGGCGCCGCCTCGGAGAACGAGTCGCCGCAAGGCGTCGAGCGCGGCCGGGGCGAGGGTGTCCGGGTGGTCGGCGTCGTGCAGCAGGTGGTCCACCCCGGGCAGTGGCACCCGGCCGGGACCGGCGACGTGTGCGCGGCGCAGGGCGGCGGTCAGGGCGTCCGTGGTGGCACAGGAGACCTGGGCGTCGTTCGTACCGCACGTCAGCAGCACCTCGGTCCCCGGCCGGAGTGCCGCGACGGCATCCGGCGGGTAGATGGCGTCGTCGCTCTCGACGAACCGGGCGTTCGGCCCTTGGAAGGCTTCGAAGAGCCGGGCGACCCCGGACGGCAGGTCGGTGGTGTCGACCGGTCGGTGTGCGCGCAGGGCGGTGACGGCGGCATCGATCGCCGCGTCGATGGTGCGCTGCTGCTCCGGGGTGAGATGGCCCTGTCGGGCCGCCTCGGCGGTCTGGTCCTTCAGTTGCAGCGCGACCAGGTCCAGCATGCGGATCGCCTGCGGTTGCAGCAGCGCCAGACCGGCCGGGCGCGGGTGGACGGTGCCGCCGAGCAGCAGCCCGGTCATCGCGCCCTCGCTGTGCCCGACGACCATCAGCGCGCGCGGATCGGTCTCCGGCTGATCGCGCAACGACGCGTAGGCGGCCGTGGCCTGGCGGACGTACGCCGGGTAGTCGAGTTCTTCGGGCCGGTCGCGGTAGGCGCCGAGCCCGGTGCGGCCGGTGCCGTACTTGTCGAACCGCAGTGTGGCGACCCGGTCGGTGCCGAGCGCGTCGGACATGTGCGCCAGGGTGTTCGGGGTGAGCGCGGGCGGCTGGTTGCCGTCGCGGTCGGTGGGTCCGCTGCCTGGCAGCAGCAGCGCGGCGCGCAGCCGCTGTCCGGGGCGGTGCGCGGGGATGTGCAGGGTGCCGTACGTCGTCGTTCCTTCGACGGTGAAGACGACCTCGCGGTCGGCGGCGGGCACGAGGGCGGGCGCCGCCTCGGCCGGGGTGGCGGTCAGGACGGTCAACGCCGTCAGGACCGCGGCGAAGTGGAGAAACACAGGTCTGCCTCTTTCGGCTCGGAGTGTTCTTGGCTTGGGGCGTTCTCGGCTTGGGGCGTTCTCGGCTCGGAGTGTTCTCGGATCGGGGTGCGATCAGCTCAGGGCGCTCTCGATCAGCGCGACGGTCGCGCGCGGGTCGTCGACCTGGAGGACCAGGCGGGCGTAGCGTTCGTCGGCGAGTTCGACGACGACGGTCTTCGACGGATCCTTGACGTTCCAGAAGACTCTCTCGCCGTCGAGATGGAACGTGCCCGCCGTGATCACACCGGGCAGGTGGGTGCCGGGCGCGCGGATCCCCTTGGGATCGGCGGCGATGCCGGGGTCGGCGGTCGCGCCACGGACGTTGACCAGCGGAATGGTCAGACTGCTCTTCTGGGCCCAGAGTCTGTCGAGCCCCTCCATCACGACGACGAGGTCGTCGCCGTCGATGCGGACCAGTGCCATGTCGGTCTTCCTTGTCAGCCGGAATGATCGAGGAGTCGGGCCAGGGCGCTGCCGACGCCACCGGGACTGCCGGGACCGTCGGTACTGCCGGGGCCATCGGTACTGCCGGGATTGCCGCGCAGGAGGATGCCCAGCGCGGCGGCCGTGAGGGCGGCGGCCAGATCGGCGGGAATGCCGAGCGCATCGGCGATCGCCCGGTCGACGGCGGCCAGCGCGTCCGCCACCTCGGCGGCGACCTCCTCGTCGACCGGTGCCCGTTCGACCACCGCGAGCAGCAGCAGACCGAGGTCGGCCGACGTGACGAGCCGCAGCGCGGTCGCGGCGTCCGGCGCGGCGGCGAGCGCGTCGGCCAAGGGGCGTACGTCGTCGGCGAGATGGCGGCGCAGGGCGATCAGGTAGAGGCCGCGCTTGCTGCCGAACGTCTTGTACAGGCTGTTGCGGTGCACACCGAGATGGGTGACGAGATCGTCAACGGACACCCCGTCGTACGCACGCCCGCCGAAGAGACCAACGGCGGCGCGCACCGCCTCGTCCTCGTCGAACGCCCTTGGTCTGCCCATGACTTGACAGTAGACAGTTGAGGAACGATCGGTCAAGAACGATCGTTCCTCAACTGTCGGCGGCTACAGCTACAGCTACAGCTACGACGTACGGCTGCGGCTGCGCCGGCTCCGCAGATCCTTGAGCACATGTTCGACCTTCCGGTGCGTGATCTCCAGATGACCGCACGGAAGGCATCGGCCCACGCGAGTGCTGCGGCCTCGCAGGCCGTCCCCGACATATCCATCGACCAGCTCGAAGAGGACGTGGTCGCGCTCGCGCAGAGCCTCGGCCGCACACCGCCGCTGGACATCTACGTACGGGCGAAGGAGCTGCTCGCCCTGGCACAGGAGATGCTGGACCGTACGCAGGTGCCGCGCCAGAGCCAGCGGATGTATCTGGCTGCGGGGCAGTGTGCGTCACTGCCGGCGGCGGCGTGCTTCGACCTCGGCGCGGTCAGGCCGTCCGTACAGCTCGTGCGTACGGCGGCGCTGTACGGGCAGGTCATCGAGCACGGCCCGTTGCAGGCGTTCGCGTACGGGGGCGGCGCTGGGGGAACGGATCGAGGAGTTCTGCCGGGGCGCCATGCCGCACCAGTTGGGCGGCGGCGCGCAGCTGTCGATAGGGGAGTAGGCGCGGGGCCTCAGCTGCCGAGGGCGGCGAGGATCTCGGCTTCCCGTGCGGCGGGGATGCCGTGCTTGGCCCACCGGGGATGGTCCACCGGCTGCCCGCCGCCGCTCAGCCTCTGCCAGGTGTCCTTGACCGTCTCGGCCAGCGGGCGGCAGGTCAGCCCGGCGGCGTACGCGCCCCTGGAGTCGATCTGCCAGGCTCCCGGATGGGTGCGCCAGAGCGGCAGCTCGGTCCACTGGCGCACGCGGTGCCGGACCAGCACCTCGTCCGGCGCCCACACCAGCTCTCCGTCGGACCGGGTCACTTCGAGGCAGGACGCGAGGAAGCCACCCATGGTCTCCCGCCCGATCGGCGCGGTCACATTGAAGACCCCACCAGCACCACTACTGGCCGTGGAGGCCGGGGCCCGGTCGAGCGCGAAACCGGCCACATCCCGTACGTCCACGGGCTGGATCGTCTTGTCGGCCCGCCCCGGCGCCAGCAGCCGCCCACCGCGCGCGGCCCGCCCCAGCCACCACGGCAAGCGCCCCACGTACTCTCCCGGTCCGAGGATGACCCCCGGTCGCAGCACCGTCGTCCGCGCGTCCCCGAAGGTGGTGAGCACGGCCCGCTCGGCGCCGGCCTTCTGCCGCCCGTAATGCAGATCGGGCCCTTCCGCGCCCTCCGGCATCCGCCCGTACGAACCGTCCGCGTCCGGCGGCCCGTCCAGCACCTCGGACACCTCGGTCAACGGCTTGTCCGGCCACCCCCGATACGCCGACACGGTCGATACGTAGACGTACCCCCCGGCCGACGCCTCCAGCGCCCGCGCCCCGGCCAGCACATCCCGGGGGGCCAGTTCGGAGGCGGAGGTATCGACGACGGCGTCCCAGGGGCCTTTCCCCGCCAGCCGCAGAAGATCAGCCGCAACGGTACGGTCACCATGCACCGCCCGCGCCCCGGCCACCGCTTCCCCGGAGAGTCCCCGGCTGAACGTCGTGACCTCCCACCCGCGCCCGAGAGCCTCCTCGACAACCGCCTTACCGAGGAACCAGGTTCCCCCCAGCACAAGAATCTTCATGCGGCGATCCTGCCCGCCGGGGTGGCCTCGGTGCCACCGGCAAGGCCGGGAGGACACGCGAGGACGCGGGCAGATACGGAAAAGCACGGAAAAGCACGGGAAAACGCGGGGAGGGGCGGGCGGAGCCTCGCGGCCCCGTCCACCCCTCCCCGTCGTCAAGTGGCCCGGTGTCAGGTGAGTTTCACCTTCTTCGGCGCCGACGTGCTGGTGAGGAAGTTGGTGTCACCTCCGTAAACGGCGGTGACGGTCGCCGTGCCCTTCTGGTTGGGGAGGGTGAAGGTGAAGGTGATCGCGCCCTTCTTCGACGCGGTCAGGGTGACCTCCTTGGAGGTCGACTTGCCGCCGACCTTCGCCGTCACCTTGATCTTGCCGGTCGGGTACGCGGCCCCGCTGTGGCCGCCGACCGTGACCTTGACGGTCTGGGACTTCCCCTTGGCCTGTGTGGTCTTGGTGAGGGTGAGCGTGGTCTTCGTCTTCGCCTTGGCGACCGTGAGGTTCTGCGTGGCGGTCCCGCTCGGGTCCACGAAGTCGGTGCCCGTGAACCGTACGGACACGGTGTGCTTGCCGACCTTGAGCGAGGCGGGCAGGGTGAACGAACCCGTCCCCTTGCTCCCGACCTTCGCCGTGAGCGAGCCGGTCCCGTAGTCGACGGCGACCGTACCGTTCGTGGCGCCGGCCACCGCGAAGGCGCCCGAGACCGCGTGGCCGTAGGCGGTCGACTTGGTCGCCAGGACCATGGCGATGGTGCTCTTCCCCTTCACCAGCACCAGTTGCACCGGGGCCGAGGCCGAGGTGTCGGCGGACGGCGTGCCGCCGAAGCCGGCGGTGAAGCTGTACGTCCCCGCCTTGAAGCCGGCCGGGAGCGTTAGCGACGCGGTGCCGTCGGCGACCGGGGCCGTACCGAGCACGGTGGTGCCGTTCCGGAAGGTGACGGTTCCGCCGTCGGTCCCCGGTCCTGTGACCGCCGCCTTGAGGGTGACCGCCTCGTTGATCCGCGGCGCCGCCGGGGTGAGCGTGAGCGAGGTCGTGGTGGTGGCCAGGACATCGATCTCGGCGGTGCCGGTGAAGCCGGAGCCGGCCCCGGCCGCGCGCAGCGTCGTCGTCCCGTACGGCTGGTCCGCGGGGACGGTGGCCTGGAAGGTGACGGAGCCGTCGGCCGCGGCGAGAGCGCTGCCGAGGGCCGTTTCGCCGATGCCGAACGCCACGCTCTCACGGGCGCGGTAGCCGGAGCCGCCGACCGTGAGGGCCGCGCCGGGCTCCGGGTCTGTGTCGCTCACCGTCAGCGTGCCCGGCCGGGTGAGCGCCGTGTACTCGTCGCAGGGGTCGCCCTGGACACCGACCGGCGGTGCGGGCGTCGCCGTACCGGTCAGGCCGTCGTCCTCGCGCACCGTGATGGTGCCGAAGGCCTGACTGCCCAGGACCGCGTCGGTGGAGTTGGAGACCCCCAGCTTGTACGCGGTGGTGGGGGCGGCGCCCGGGAGGGTGTCGCCCGTCGTGGGTACGTCGACCACGCGGCAGGTCGTACCCGGGTCGAACGTGACCTTCTGCATGGCGAGCCCGACCTTGCCGGTCGCCGAACCGATCACCGAGAGGTACGCGGAGACGGGCGACGTGCTCGCCTGCGACAGGTGGACGGCCACCTGGGCCGCGCTGGGACCGTTGCCCTCCTCGACCAGGGTGGAGGCGACGTTGACGGTCGGCCGTGACTGCGCACCGGGCTTGCCCAGCGCCTTGTTGCCGAAGCCGAGATCGGAGAGGTAGACACCGCCGGTATTGACACCGTCGGCGCCGACGGCCGCGGTGAAGGCGACCCTCGTGACACGGGTGAGGTCGAGCCCGGCGGCGGCGAGTGTCGCGGTGGGGACGTTCACTTGCTGGAGCACTATCTTGCCGAGGATCGTCGATCCGCTGGCGGGCATCCTCGTGACGCCCCACGCGTTGAGTTCGGAGACCCGGCTGCTCCAGGTGCGGCCGGCCGAGTCACTGACGCTCAGCGTCATGTCGGTACCGGTGGTGACGCTCTCGTCGGGCGACATGGCGACGGTCATCGTGTCGTAGCCCGAGACGTTCTGCTGGGCGGCCGGAAGCGTCACGGCGAGCGCGCCGGTCGTCGCCGTCCAGGTCAGATGGGTCATGACATTCAGCGGTACGTTCGGGGCGAACGCCGCCGGGGTCCAGTACGGCAGCTGCTGGTTGGTGAGGACGCTGCCCGGGTTGGTGCAGAGCGGATACGGCTCAGGCACCGTCCGCCCGGACTTGTTGGCGCAGACCGTGGCGGTGGCGGCGGTCGTCGTGCCGATGAGCGGGCTGGTCTTCTTGAACGTGGCGATGTCGCGGCGCGCCGAGGACGGCTGCTGGACGACCGTACGGACGTCGGTGAAGCCGGACACGGAGGGCGGCAGCAGTTGCGACCCGTCGAACATGCCCTGGAACTCGGTGCGTCCGCGCAGGGTCGCCTCGAAGAAGCCGGATATGTACGCGGCGCCGACCTGGTACTGCTGCGGGGCGGTGAGCCGGATGTTCTTGCCGGAGGCCAGCGCGGTGGCGTTGGTCCCGCACACGGCGTCGGAGGCGCTCGACCAGTCGTCGGAGCCGCCCGGAACCGGCGGGGTCCACTGGGAGTTGAAGTAGTTGTGGTCGGCGCCCATCACCCAGAGGGCCGAGCGGTGCACGTCGTCGGAGAACGTGTCCCGCGAGTCGGCGTAGAAGTGCTGCCCCTGGAGGTCCGACACGTCACCGTCGCAGTACGGGAGCATCGTGGTGGTGATCACGTCGGGCAGCGTCGTACGGGTGAAGTCGACCGGGGCCAGCGGCAGTACGGACTTGATGCCCCACGGCTGCGGCAGGGCCGCGTTGAGCGTCGTCGCGGCCACCACGCCCTCGCCGCCGCGCGAGTGGCCCATGAGCCCGATCGAGCCGAAGTCCATGGAACCGACGAGCTGGGCCGGGGTGAGGGTGCCGCCGGGGCGGGTGTCCCTGCCGGCCGCCAGCGCCTGCTCCAGGGTGACGTCCCGGTCGGTCGCCGCGTCGCGCAGTACGACGGGCTCGCCGCTGTCGGCCTTCTTCAGCAGGCTCAGCGTGTCGAGGACGAGCTGACCGCGGGCGCGCGCGCCGTAGTCGGGGGCGAGCTGGTTGTCGTTGGCGTTGATCGCGTTCGCGGAGATCGACACGACGGTCACCCCGTCGGCCGCGAGCGCCTCGGCGGCGCCGTCGTAACCGGCGTAACTGAGGATCGGTGCCGTGCCCGCCGGACAGGGCCAGCCGCTCTGGGCCCGCAGGGTCGTGGTGTTGTAGCAGGAGCTGTGGCGGCCGTGCTGGAAGATCACCACCGGGTGCGGCTTGCCGTCGGTCGGGACGTAGACACGTCCCTGGACCTCACCGCGGATACCGCCGATCCCCGCGAGCGCGATGGACTGGGCGCCGAAGTTGTAGTCCGCGACGGTGTACGAGCCGGTGCCGACGGCCGTCGGGTCGTCAGCGGTCGTCCCCGCGCCACCGATGTCCCCGGCGACCGCGTTCGCGGCGAGCCGCGGGTTGGCCTCGGCCTTGGCCTCTGAGGCGGCCTCGGTCAGCTTCCGCGCCTTGGACTGGGCCGCCGCCGACAGCAGGGTGGTCGGCCCGGTGGCCGTGCTGTTGCCGCCGGTGGACCACTGCCAGGTGACCTTCTTGGCCGTGGCCACCGAGTCGTCGGTCGTACTGACCGTCAGCGTCCGGCCATCGGCGGACTCCACGGCGGGACCGAGATCGATTCCGTCGGCGACCAGTTCGGGAAGGTCGCTCTTGACGGGGAGCGCGTCGTCCAGGTCCAGCGCGACGACGTACCCGCCGGCCGCCCTGGTCACGGTCCACCCGTCTCCCGAACGGACCACGGCGGACGGCGAGTCCGCCGCCGTGGCGAGGGGAGCCGTCACAACAGACAGCGCGCTGAGCGCCACCAGCGCCGCGGCTCCTGCGGCAAGCGGACGCAGCCGCGTCCGCTGGGGTCTTGATATGTGCACCTGTGCCTGACCTCTCACTTTCGAGTGCGCGAGCGTGACGCCCGTGCGCGGCGCATCCGAAGACGCGTCCGCTTCAACTGATCGACAGCCGCACGAACATTCACATCTCGATCACATCTTCGGGGGGTCGAAACACAGATGTTCGCTACTTTTGATCTAGACATCATGTAAATCACCCTGAATGGCGACTTCACCGATAAATCGCCCGACGCCTGTGACCTGCGCTTACGCGAAACGCGTTACATGGGGCATAGATGACGGCCCGTCACGAATTTGAGCCGAACCGGCGCGCCGACGCACCGGCAGAGCACGCCACGCTCGCCGTCCCGGCGGGGTGGTGCCCTCAGCCGAATCCGATGGCCAGGAAGAACGGAGCAAGGCTCAGCGTCACCGAGATCAGCCAGTACGGGTACGGCGGCGCCTCGGCGATCAGCGTGCGTCGTATCCACAGATTGACCAGTGTCCAGAACCCTGCGAAGCAGGCCACCACCGGCGCGATGATGACGAGCCACAGCAGCATCCCGTCGTCCTCGTTCGGGTCCTGCCGCGTCCATCCCAGCTCTGCCATTGGGCCGTTGGACAGGAAGTACCAGGTCAGGAAGATCGGTACGAGGGCCGGGATCCCGAGCAGCAGATTCACCACCACGGGAACGAAGGACTTCCACAGCGGCGCTTTCTTCACAGTCGCTCCGGGTTCGGTCGGCACGGTCGAGCTTGCTGTAGTTCTCCAGCACGGTGTACAGGCCGGTCAGTTCCGATCGACCTCGGAAAGGAGTGGACCGATCGTCTTGACCGAATCGAAGCCCTCGCCGTCAGCAAGAGGATCTCGGCTGAGGACCACAGTCACCTCGCGGCGTTCTCCGATGACTACGGGGAGCGTCTGGATGCAGCACGGCGCCGCCTGAGGGAGACCATGGGCAGCTTCGCTGAAGAGCAAGACGGCTGAGCCAACCGTCCTATCCGTCAGAACGATTCCGTGAAAGCCATGCCCGTAGAGAATGCCGAGGGCCGGCGTTTTCCATCGATGTGACAGCCCACCAGGCCGGCGGCTCGCCGTCTGACAGATGCACTTCGACGGGACAGCTGGGTCATGCCCCCAGATCCTCCGTGACGGGCAGGCACTCGGCGAGCAGGTCGACGACGTCGCGCCAGGCTCGCTGCGCGTGTCGTGGGTGGTAGCCGACGCCGGGGACCGTGGGGTGGTCGACCGGCGGGTGGTGGAAGGCGTGCAAGGCCCCTCCGTAGACCGTGAGGCGCCAGTCGACGCCCGCGGCCTGCATCTCGGCGGTGAACGCGTTCCGTTGCGCGGGCGGCATGATTGGGTCCTCCGACCCGACCCCGGCCCACACCGGGCAGCGGATGCGCGCCGCCTCGCCCGGCCGGCCGGTGGTAGTCGCGTTGACTGTCCCGATCGCGCGCAGGCTGACGCCGTCGCGCCCGAGTTCCAGCGCGATGGCGCCCCCGGTGCCGTAGCCGACGGCGGCGATCCGGTCGGGGTCGGTCCGCGGTTCGGCGCGCAATACGTCGAGCGCCGCGTGGCCGATGCCCCGCATCCGGTCGGGGTCGGCGAGCAGCGGCAGGCAACGGGCCAGCATCTCCTCGGGGTCGCCCAAATAGCGTCCGCCGTGGAGGTCGAAGGCCAGCGCTACGTATCCCAGCTCGGCGAGAGCGTCGGCCCGGCGGCGCTCGACGTCGCTGAGCCCCATGCCCTCCGGTCCGAGCAGCACCGCGGGCCGGCGGTCGACACCGGCCGGGAGCGCGAGGTGCCCGATCATCGTCAGACCGTCGGCCGGGTACTCGACCGTACGCGTCGTCATCGTCGTCATGAGGCTGGACTGTAGTGATCGTCGAGCCCGGTCCGGCCGGTGTTCCGCCGCTGGCAGAAAGGCGCGAGTGTCCCTCTGACCCGTCACAAACGAGGAGCCCGCCAAGGCCGGCCGACCCCTACGTTCCTCGACGTCCAGCCGTCCAGCCGTCCAGCCGTCCAGCCGTCCTGGCGGACTGCTGGACGTCCCGGCGTTTGCGGTGTCCCTGGAAGGGGCCTCAGGAATCGAGCACGGCGGCGACGGCCTCGATCTCGACCAGTTGGTCCTTGTAGCCGAGCACGGTGACGCCCATCAAGGTGCTGGGGACGTCATGGTCAGCGAATGAGTCCCGGACTACCTGCCAGGCGGCCACCAGGTCCTCCTGCCCGGCCGTAGCGACGAGAACCCGTGTGCTGATGACGTCCTGGAGTGACGCGCCTGAGGCGGTAAGAGCGGCCTCCATGTTCTCGATGGCTTTCGCTGCCTGGCCCGCGTAGTCCCCGATCGCCGCTGTGGAGCCGTCTTCGTTCAGCGGACACGCCCCAGCGAGGAAGATCAGGCGTGACTCGGCGGGCGCCGTGGCCGCGTAGGCGTACTCGGCGACGTCGGACAGGGAAGCGGATCGGATCAAAGTGATGGCACGAGCCACGGTCGTGGGGTCCTTTCCCATCGGATGTCGAGCGCGGACATCCTGCCAACGGCCGGTTGGCGCCGCTCAAGGTGGACCTGGATACGGACAAGCTCATCAGCCAGGGCGCGCACTTCTTGGGACTGACCAAGAAGGATCTTGTCGCTGAGGCGGTACGTGCCTATCTGGAGCAGCGTCGTGAGGATCTGCGGGTCGGCATGGTCGAAGCGCTTCAGGTGCTGGACGGTTCGCTGAAGTCGGATGTGATGCTGCTGACTGGGCTGACCGCGGAGGAGATCGATGCGGTCGGCGGGATCGACGAGTAACGGGAGTCCCCCTGATGCGTCCTGCTCGGCCCACGCTGCGCTGTCTGCGTGACGACTTGGATCTGCCGGTGCCCGCGGTCACGGTGCCGCTGGCGGAGATCGGTCATCCGCTGTTGGCCAAGGCGGCGGAGCAGTTCTCGGGGGAGGATTCCAAGCACGAGCGGATCCGTTCCGTCGATGACCAGGTTCTGTTCAAGGTGAAGGTGCAACGGTGGCGCGGCGCGGTCTGGATCGATGCGGATCTTCCGTGGCTGGTTGCCGCGGGCGGCGCGAGGACGGCTCGGGTGGCGATTTCTATGCCGCGCTGGAATCGGACGGGAAGGCGGCTCGGCCCGTCACAACGCCAGCCATGCCGACGGGCTGAAGACGTCCACGTACACCGGCCATCTGCTGCCGGCGAGGGAAGACCACGTCAGGTATCAGGCTGAGGCCGGAGTGCGGTTCGTCCGGCACCTTCGGGCCGCGATCCTGGATCTGTCCAGGTCCACTCCGAGGGACGGCCGTGAGCACGCGGTGGACTTCGATACCTTCACCCTCGGCCTGCAAGTCCGCGCGGACGACGGGCACGAGACCTATGTCGCGGTACGTATCACCGGTTCGGTCCCCGCGAACCTGGCCACCGTGATCCTGGGCAACGTTCCCGGATGTGAGGCGGGCGGCTGGTATCCCGAGTACGCCCTGCCGGGAGCGCGACCTGCTCCCGGCTGAGCAGGCCTGGTCGAATCTGATGGACCCGCTCGCGGCGGCCAGGCTGTTCGGCGAAGACGTCTGACGGGACCGCGGGTTGGCCCGATCGTATTCCTCGGTGCTGTGTGAGGCCGGAGCGCAAGAACCGGCCGAGGGATCTGTGGGGCGGATCCCTCCGTGGGCAGACACAACGCGCCTGCCGTCCGGGCCAGTTGCGTGGATGCCGGCTCCTGTGCCGCACGGCCGTGTGGACACGTCCACACGCAAAACACCCCCCTGATCGCGTTTCCGCAGTTCAGGAGGGTGTGAGAGCGGTAGCGGAGGGATTTGAACCCGCTTGCGTGACCCGTCTCACCTGCGGTTTTTCCCGAGAGTGGGACATACCACCCCGTTTCCATCCCGCTGGACCCTGCTCGATCGGCCTCTGACGGGTCCGGTGTGGACGTGTCCACACCGCAAGCAGGGCCTCCGGCGGTCCGTTTCGCCTGCCTTCTCTCGGTGGTCGATCCGGGGTGTGCGGTGGCTGTTGGTTCCGTGCCCATCCTGCCGGAGGCTGCTCAGAACGGTCGTGCAAGGGCCTGAATCCATCTTGGCGAATGGTCGCAGAGTGTAATCGGTATGTGGTGTGGCACGGACGGCGGTGAGGCACCGGGAACATCTCCGTAGGCGCGGGGCCGACAGTGGTCGGCGTCGACCATGACCACGGTCACCGGAACACCCCCGCGGGCGCGGGGCCGACTGAGAGGCGGCCCAGATCGGCACCGTCTCACAAGGAACACCCCCGCGGGCGCGGGGCCGACAACGTGCCGAACCCGATCCCGATCCCACCCGCCGGAACACCCCCGCGGGCGCGGGGCCGACTGACCGGCGGGCAGATCCGTGGGGCGGATAAGGGGAACACCCCCGCGGGCGCGGGGCCGACTTGATCAGGACCGCACGGTTCGCGTCCAACGTCGGAACACCCCCGCGGGCGCGGGGCCGACCGCCGAGGGCGATGTCGAGGGTGGCGCCGGAGAGGAACACCCCCGCGGGCGCGGGGCCGACGGTGAGCGGGGGCAGGGAGCGCACCCGTGGTACGGAACACCCCCGCGGGCGCGGGGCCGACCTACGCGCCCGCGCCGACCAGGTCGCCGGAGTCGGAACACCCCCGCGGGCGCGGGGCCGACCCGTACGGCTCCTCGTCGAAGCCGACGCGACCGGGAACACCCCCGCGGGCGCGGGGCCGACACGCGCCCCGCGCTCGGGAAGTCGAGCCCGATCGGAACACCCCCGCGGGCGCGGGGCCGACGCCCGGCGTCCCTCGACGGTGCCGTTGACCGTCGGAACACCCCCGCGGGCGCGGGGCCGACGGCACCAGCGCGGGCAGCAGCGCGACCACCAGAGGAACACCCCCGCGGGCGCGGGGCCGACATGTGGATGCAGGACAGGGCGACAACGGTCGGCGGAACACCCCCGCGGGCGCGGGGCCGACGTGCGCGACGGTCTCGGCGGTGCCGCGTGAGCAGGAACACCCCCGCGGGCGCGGGGCCGACCCCATCGGAGATGGGGGTGGGTGACAGCCTCGCGGAACACCCCCGCGGGCGCGGGGCCGACATCCGGCGGCGCGGGTCGCTGCGGGCGATCATCGGAACACCCCCGCGGGCGCGGGGCCGACGCACGCCGGGCATGCGACAGCGAGGGCGGGGAGGGAACACCCCCGCGGGCGCGGGGCCGACGCGCTGTGACGCGAGAGACTGACCCCATGGCCAGGAACACCCCCGCGGGCGCGGGGCCGACGTGCCATCCTGCCCACCCCGCTGCCCGACCGGCGGAACACCCCCGCGGGCGCGGGGCCGACGTCCGAGCCTCCCGCTGACGCACCGCGCATCGTGGAACACCCCCGCGGGCGCGGGGCCGACCAGCGGCTGAGCTGGCTCCGGACGCTGTCCTCCGGAACACCCCCGCGGGCGCGGGGCCGACAGTTTTCGGGACTCGGGAGTAAATGATATGGGAGGAACACCCCCGCGGGCGCGGGGCCGACTCGCCGGTTGTCAGTGCGCCGGTGACGTCGCCTGGAACACCCCCGCGGGCGCGGGGCCGACGGTCGCTGCGCGGCAACCGCCGCTGCTGCTCCCGGAACACCCCCGCGGGCGCGGGGCCGACGCTACCGTCGTATGTGTCAACACCAGACGGGAGGGAACACCCCCGCGGGCGCGGGGCCGACCTCGGGCGGCAAGACCACGCCCGGCACGACCAGGGAACACCCCCGCGGGCGCGGGGCCGACACGTCGGCGAGGTCCCCGAGCGTCGCGCGCACCGGAACACCCCCGCGGGCGCGGGGCCGACCAGCTCGGCGACCTGGTGGGCGTTGAGCCGACGGGAACACCCCCGCGGGCGCGGGGCCGACCGGCCCAGCTGCGCCATCACCCGGCTCGGGCTCGGAACACCCCCGCGGGCGCGGGGCCGACGCGATCAGGTGCAGCCGGTCCGGGCCCGTCACAGGAACACCCCCGCGGGCGCGGGGCCGACAGAGCCCGCCGACCAAAAGGCCGGCGGGCTCGGGGAACACCCCCGCGGGCGCGGGGCCGACGGGGCGCACGCGGGGGACAGGACATCGACCACGGGAACACCCCCGCGGGCGCGGGGCCGACCACCCCGAGCACCGGGCCGAGTGGGCCGACGGCGGAACACCCCCGCGGGCGCGGGGCCGACACGAATACCAGCCCGCAACTCCGTTTCGACAACGGAACACCCCCGCGGGCGCGGGGCCGACAGGCGGCGACGCGCGCGGTCGACGGCGCCCTGCGGAACACCCCCGCGGGCGCGGGGCCGACGATCAGCGCCGGAAGGGGTGGAACCGATGGCCGGGAACACCCCCGCGGGCGCGGGGCCGACACTCCCGGGCCCGCCGGCAATGGCTCGCTAAGGGGAACACCCCCGCGGGCGCGGGGCCGACCACGCATGCGGGTGGAGCGAATCGCGGAAGCACGGAACACCCCCGCGGGCGCGGGGCCGACTCGCCAGATGAACTTTGACCAGCGACCGGAGGGGGAACACCCCCGCGGGCGCGGGGCCGACGCTCGCTGGGGGGCAGTAACCGACGACAGCCAGGGAACACCCCCGCGGGCGCGGGGCCGACCCACCGGCCGACGAGTCGGAGTGCTGGCGGGAGGGAACACCCCCGCGGGCGCGGGGCCGACTTCGACGTCGACTTCAACGACTACCGCGGCACCGGAACACCCCCGCGGGCGCGGGGCCGACAGGCCGGAGAGCGGCCTCGGCGGTGGCCCTGAGGGAACACCCCCGCGGGCGCGGGGCCGACTGGGTGGGCGAGCGCGGCCCCGAGCTGGTCCGGGGAACACCCCCGCGGGCGCGGGGCCGACCGCTGGGCTGTTCTGCGACGACGGTCCCGAGGCGGAACACCCCCGCGGGCGCGGGGCCGACTCGGACGTCGCGGTGATCTGGATCAGCGGTGTGGGAACACCCCCGCGGGCGCGGGGCCGACCGTCCGTACCAGCGGTGGGCGGGCCCGTCTGTGGGAACACCCCCGCGGGCGCGGGGCCGACCGTCCGTACCAGCGGTGGGCGGGCCCGTCTGTGGGAACACCCCCGCGGGCGCGGGGCCGACGCGAGGTAGTTGAGGGTGAGGGCGGGGAGCTGGGGAACACCCCCGCGGGCGCGGGGCCGACGGCCAGGCCGTGTCCGCCGTGCCGTAGCAGTATGGAACACCCCCGCGGGCGCGGGGCCGACAAGCTCCGCGCCCAGATGGATACCCGTCCGCCGGGAACACCCCCGCGGGCGCGGGGCCGACCCCCGCGTCGCCGCCGACATCGCGGACGCGGTCGGAACACCCCCGCGGGCGCGGGGCCGACCGCGCTCCCTCAGAACATGCCCCGGATCCTGGCGGAACACCCCCGCGGGCGCGGGGCCGACGGCTGTCGGCATTGGAGAGAGAGCATGAAGGCAGGAACACCCCCGCGGGCGCGGGGCCGACCGCGCGGGAAGCCGCCGCGCCCCTGCTCCGAGAGGAACACCCCCGCGGGCGCGGGGCCGACTCGATGTCGTCGGGCGAGTGCGCGCCGAACAGCGGAACACCCCCGCGGGCGCGGGGCCGACTGACGGCATCCCTCACAAGGGCACGAGCAGCAGGGAACACCCCCGCGGGCGCGGGGCCGACCTGCCGATCCACCGGCTCAGCGCGTGACGGCTCGGAACACCCCCGCGGGCGCGGGGCCGACCTCCGCGAGAGCGTGGCGGGCGCGCGCGGCGGCGGAACACCCCCGCGGGCGCGGGGCCGACGCCATCAAGAACGGGTTGTCGGGGTGGGTCCAGGGAACACCCCCGCGGGCGCGGGGCCGACTGACTCGGGTCTGAGCTGCCTGAAGGGAGACGCGGAACACCCCCGCGGGCGCGGGGCCGACCGCTTTAAATTCAGTCGCGCGAATCACAGCAGAGGAACACCCCCGCGGGCGCGGGGCCGACTCGCACATCCCGTCGTCGCCGGTGCAGCAGGGGGGAACACCCCCGCGGGCGCGGGGCCGACCGGACGGCAACCGCGCGCCCGGTGTTGTTCACCGGAACACCCCCGCGGGCGCGGGGCCGACTCCCAGAAGATCTTGTCGATCTGGGCGATGCGCGGAACACCCCCGCGGGCGCGGGGCCGACCCGCGCCACGGTGCGACTGTCCAGCCGAGCGCCGGAACACCCCCGCGGGCGCGGGGCCGACTCCGACGAAATGGGCGACGCTATCGCCGATACAGGAACACCCCCGCGGGCGCGGGGCCGACAAGGAAGCGATCGAAGAGGAGCTGCGGCGCCAAGGAACACCCCCGCGGGCGCGGGGCCGACCCCCGGCTGCGGCGATGGTCGGGATGGCCTCGGGGAACACCCCCGCGGGCGCGGGGCCGACCGTGGCGTCCTCGGTGTGCTGGTCGGTCATGACGGAACACCCCCGCGGGCGCGGGGCCGACCGTTAGACGGATGATGGCCCCGTCGTCGGCGCGGGAACACCCCCGCGGGCGCGGGGCCGACTACCACCCCACCGCATCCGGCGGGACGTCATCCGGAACACCCCCGCGGGCGCGGGGCCGACTTGATGATGTTCCCGGCGTGGTTGGTGCGGCGCGGAACACCCCCGCGGGCGCGGGGCCGACTCGCGGTTCGCGTCAGCGACAGACCGGAGGTTCGGAACACCCCCGCGGGCGCGGGGCCGACGCGTCAGCGGGCGGCACGACGAAGAGCGTGTGGGGAACACCCCCGCGGGCGCGGGGCCGACCACAGGATGAAGTTTGGCGGGGGGGCCGTCGGCAGGAACACCCCCGCGGGCGCGGGGCCGACGCGGAAATCCTGGTGATATCGCGACGCTATCAGGGAACACCCCCGCGGGCGCGGGGCCGACTGCACCTTTGCCTATGCCGGTCTGACCTGGGGTGGAACACCCCCGCGGGCGCGGGGCCGACTCATACCGAGAGGTGCAGCCGGTACCGCAAGGCGGAACACCCCCGCGGGCGCGGGGCCGACTTCGACACGCCACCGAAAAGGGCTCCGAGCACCGGAACACCCCCGCGGGCGCGGGGCCGACATCCGGTCAGCAGAGCGGTAGTACCACCCGCGCGGAACACCCCCGCGGGCGCGGGGCCGACCGGGCTTCCCGCGCACCGGAACCCCAGCAGCCGGGAACACCCCCGCGGGCGCGGGGCCGACCGCGTGAGCGCGGAGGGCTTCAGCGGGGCGGTAGGAACACCCCCGCGGGCGCGGGGCCGACTGTGGCGTAACTCTGTACTGTCATGGATGCCGAGGAACACCCCCGCGGGCGCGGGGCCGACCCACCGTCTGCCACTCCGCCGCCGCGCCCACCCGGAACACCCCCGCGGGCGCGGGGCCGACACTTGCTGACCTGGTCCTTTATCTGGAGAAGGCTTCGTTTTCATTCAGTGGGATCGACCTGAAGCGTTCAACGAGGAGCAGTCGACAAGCGTCAGAAATGAACAATTGCGCTCGATTCCCCACTCGTTGTCAGTGCCGCCACTTACGCTGCCCAATCACCTTACTGAACTGAGTGGACGGGGGCGGGGTGTCCCGCAGCGGCGTTGAATCCGGTAGCGGTTGCGATGATCTTCTCGGCGTGCTGTGGGGGAAGTCCGAAGAGAAGGCCGGCGGGACGATGAACCTGCTGTTGTCGCATCTCCTGGACACAGCTGCGGTTGCGGAACGTATGTGGGACGACTTCCTGGCGCCGTCCACCAAGCGAATGCTGGATGAGAGCGCAGGAGGCGCGGGCAAGGGGCGGCGTCTGCTCTCCTGGTTGTGCGGGGTGCATGACTGTGGGAAGGCGACGCCGGCTTTCCAGCGGATGTGGGTGAAGGGCGCTGAGGCGGTGCGTGCTGCCGGGCTCGGTTGGTCCGAGGCGGCTATCGCTAACTGTAAGTGGCGGCATGACCGAGCTGGTGGGTATCTGCTGCAGAAACTGCTGCCGAGCGGTGGCTGGTGCGAGGAACAGGTCTCCTGG
Source organism: Streptomyces sp. NPDC093109 (assembly GCF_040701725.1). NCBI lineage: Bacteria > Bacillati > Actinomycetota > Actinomycetes > Kitasatosporales > Streptomycetaceae > Streptomyces > Streptomyces sp. NPDC093109. The sequence continues at coordinate 137,035 of NZ_JBFBEZ010000018.1, read as the reverse complement.
GTCTGGCCGTTGGTGGCGGGGCACCACGGTGCGTTCCCCAGCCGTGCCATCACCCAGCCGGCGCGTAAGGCGCGGGGGCAGTTGGCCGGTAGCGGGCGTTGGCCCGAAGTCCAGCTGGCGTTGGTAGAGCGTTTCACCGAGGAGTTGGGTTTTGGCGACCTGGCTGAGGTGGAGCCGTGCCGGGTTCCGTCGCGGGCGGCGCAGTTACATCTGAGCGGGCTCATTGTGATGGCGGACTGGATCGCCAGCGACGAGAGGCACTTCAAGGGCGTCGATGTCCTGGCGAAGGTGACCCTGGACAACGCACGGGTGCGCGCCGGACTGGCGTGGGAGGCGCTTGGCCTGCGTGGTGGGTGGGGTCGTCTGGCCGAGCCGGGGCCGGAGGCGTTCGGTGATCGGTTCGGGCAGAGTCCTCGTCCGTCGCAGCGGATGGTGATGGAGGCGGCGCGGAGGATGGAGGCCCCCGGGCTGCTGGTGGTCGAGGCGCCGATGGGTGAAGGGAAGACGAAGGCCGCGCTGTTGGCGGCGGAGATCCTGGCGGCGAAGTTCGGGGCAGATGGTGTGTTCGTGGGGATGCCGACACAGTCCACCAGCGACCCGATGTTCAGCCAGGTAAGAACGTGGGTCGCCATGGTCGACGAGGGCTTGGACTCTCAGGTTGCCCTGCTTCATGGCAAGCGGATGTTCAACAAGGAATGGCGGCAACTGCTCGATCCAGGTGCCGACTCGGCTTCCGAGGCCAGGTTCGGAGGGATCGACGCGTACGGCGAGTGTGAGGGCGACGACCTCTACGGCGACGACCTCTACGGGGACGGCGATCCGTACTGCGGGAGCGGCGCCAACGCGCGAGCGGGTCTGCCGGATCAGCCGTCGTCGCGTGGACCAGCGGAGTGGTTCCTGGGCGCGAAGCGGGGGCTGCTGTGTCCGTTCGTGGTGGGGACCATCGACCAGTTGCTGTTCGCCGCGACCCGGACCAGGCATGTGATGCTCCGTATGGCGGGGCTGGCCGGCAAAGTCGTGGTGCTCGACGAGATCCACGCCGCGGATGTCTACATGTCCCAGTTCCTCAAGGAGGGCTTGCGTTGGCTGGGGCAGGCGGGTGTTCCGGTGGTTCTGCTGTCCGCGACGCTTCCGCCGCGGCAGCGCCGTGAGCTGATCGACGCCTATCTCGCCGGTGCCGTGTCCCGAGAGGAGTTCACGGCCGAGGGCCTGCCCGATCCGCTGGGGTATCCGTCGGTCAGCGCAGCGTGGCTGGCGCCCGACGGCTCCGGTCCGCGGTTCGCTGTCGAGGACTGTGCCGGCTGGCGCAACGATCTTTCCGTCGCGGTTGGGTTCATGCCGGAGACGATTCCCGGCCGGCAGACGCCGTACGAAAAGAGGGAAGCGATCAAGGCCGAGACGAACGCGTCGGTTGCCGCGTACCTCGGCCGCGAGCTTGCCGACGGCGGGTGCGCGCTGGTGATCCGGAACACCGTGGACCGCGCGCAGTCCCTGTATACCGAACTCCGCAAGAGTTTCGGTGACGAGGTGCTTCTGCTGCACGGACGCATCGCCGTCGGACCGCGAGCTGACCGTACGGAAAAGTGCCTGAGCCTGCTCGGCGCGGCGAAGAAGGGCCTGCCGCCCAGCAGACCGGCGCGGTTGATCGTGGTCGCTACTCAAATCGCGGAGCAGTCCTTCGACGTCGACGCGGATCTCCTCATCACCGACCTTGCCCCGATCGACCTGGTGCTTCAGCGGGTCGGCCGTCTGCACCGGCACGAGGCGACTCGGCGTTGCGGGCGGCTGGCCAGACCTCGTGTGGTGATCACTGGATTCGCCGGCGCGGACGGTGCGTGCGAGGTCACGGGCTTTGAAGACGGTACGACGGCACTGGAGCGGCCCGCACCGCGGTTTCTCGGCGGGTCCGAGTTCATCTACGGGCGGCACCTACTTCTCAGGGCGGCGGCGCTGCTGTTCACGGCTGGGGACGGCTGGCGTATTCCGGCGCAGGTTCCGGAACTGGTCGCGGCCGGCTACGGGGAGGGCGAGGACGGGATGCCGCAGGCGTGGCGCGAGGACGCGGCGTCAGCTCGGTTGCGGTGGGAGGACGAGCAGCGGCGGCGGGCTGATAACGCGGCCGACTGTCTCCTGACCCGACGGGGTGACAGAGAGGGCACGACCCTGTCCGGACTGCACTACTCCTCGGTTCCGGGTGCGGGCCGTGACACGGACCTGGACGCGGTGGTCCGTGACGGCGAGGCCAGTACGGAGGTCATCGTCGTGGTTCACGACGGTGAGACGTACCGGACCCTGGCGGGGCGTTCCCTGACGGTGAACGGGGACGTTCCGGACGAACTGCTGGAGGAGGTCCTCGGTGGGACGGTGAGACTTCCGCCGCGCTATACGGCGGCTGCGGCTCAGGAGCTCGTTCCACTGCCAGGATGGCTCGGTCACCCGCGGCTCGGATACAGCCCGGCACTCGTCCTCGACTCCGGATACGGGACGGTTCTCGCCGATCGAGCAGTGCGTTACGAGCAGGACCTGGGGCTGGTGGAGGAGAGGGCTCCCGCCGGGCGGCCCGGGAGATAGCGGGAGACGGAACGGGTTCTCAGCGTTCCGCGTTCCGCGGAGCGAGCGGGGAGAGAACGGGGGGAGAGGACCGCCCGGAATACTGGTCGGTAGGAATCATTGGCGAACCTTTGGCCAATGATTCGGGCTTATCGCTTTTCCTCTCAAGTTGCTTGCTGATGTGTAGGGTTGCTTATGCGTCCTAAGACGGGAAAGGTGCTTGGGGGAACCGAGTTGTTCAATTTGCTGGATGAACCATGGCTGCCCGCGAGGGTCCTGGACGGTTCCGCGGAGCCAAGCTCTCAGAATCTCGGTGTGCTTGAGGAGATCGGGCTGCGTCGTCTTCTTCTGAAGGCGGATCGATTACAGGACCTCGTGGTCGATCTACCGACTCAGAAGCCCGCAATTTTCCGCCAGTTGTTGCTGCCCATCGTGGTGCACGCTCTCGGCCGGCCGACGGATGCCGCCCAGTGGGCGGAAATGTTCCAGGCCGGTGCCTTCACCCCGGAGCAGAGTCAGAAGCTCACCGACTATCTGGACGATCACCGTCATCTCTTTGACCTGTTCGACGCCGCTGACCCTTTCGGGCAGGTCGCCGGACTCCACACGGCCAAGGGGGAGACGAAGGGATCGGCCCTCCTCGTCGCGACGGCCGCGACCGGGAACAACGTGCCGCTGTTCTCCTCCCGCACGGAGGGAGATCCGCTGGAGCTGACCCCCGCGCAGGCCGCCCGCTGGCTCGTGCACACACACTGCTGGGACACGGCTGCCATCAAGACCGGCGTCGTCGGAGACCCACAGGCGAAAGCAGGGAAGACGACGGGCAACCCGACTGGTCCACTGGGCCAGTTGGGCGTCGTCATGCCGGTGGGTAGCACGGTGTACGAGACCCTTCTGCTGAACATCCCTTTCGGGCAAGCGCCTCTGTCGGACGACCTGCCGCAGTGGCTCCGGCGCGCAAAGGAAGGCAGGGTCGAAGACACCCTGTCGTGTGCCACCCCCGCATGGCAGACACGGCCGGCTCGCGGACTGCTGGATCTGTGGACCTGGCAGTCACGGCGTATCCGACTGATCCCCGAGGAGACCCCGGCCGGGACACGGGTCACCCGAGTCGTCGTGGCAGCCGGCGACCGGCTCACCTCGACGCCCGCCGACGAGCCCCACACCACCTGGATCAGAGACCGCCCCGCATCTCGCGCCAAGAAGACCGGCAAGGCCGGCAAGACCGCGGCGCCGACGGCCGAGCGGCCCCGCAGGCATCAACCGGGGCGGGCAGCCTGGCGTGGACTTGAAGCCCTGCTGGCGGTCGAGAGCGCCACCATGGACTACGAGGCGACCGCCACCCGCGCTGGTTTCCGCTCCAGTGTCCTGCTCAGCTCCCTCAGCGACACGGTCGACCGGATGCCGGAGACGTACCCGCTCCAGGTGGAGCTGACCGGCATCGCCTACGGCAACCAGTCCGCCGTCATCGAAGACGTCTTCTTCGACCGGATCCCGCTGCCGCTGGCCGCACTGGACCCGGACGGCATCATCTACGGCTCGCTCCTGGCTGCTGTGGAGCAGGCAGAGAAGTTGGCCGCGGCCGTCAACAACCTCTCCGGGGATCTTCGGCGGGCCGCAGGCAGCGAACCGATCCCCTGGGACAAGGGACAGCGCCCCGGCGACACCCTGTTGCACGCCCTCGACCCGATTGTGCGGCGCCTGCTGGCCGGGCTGCGCAAGGCAGGAGAGGACTTCGACCAGTCCGAGCGCGGGCTTGAGGCATGGGAGGAGAAAGCCGGACGCGCAACGTGGAAGGTGGCCGAGCAGGTTTTCTCCACCGCCGCGCCCACTCTGTTCACCGGCCGCTCGGTCACCAGGGACGGCAAGGAGTACGTGTACCGGCTCAGTACCGCGGAGCAGAACTTCCGGGACCGTCTCGACGCGGTCCTCACACGCCGCTCGGCACCGCGCAAGGGCCGGTGAACCATGACGCCGCGCGTTCCCGGCACCACTTCACACCTGCTGGCCTTCTGACCGAAGGGGGACCGCTGTGTCCGCCACCCCACAGACCGACACTACCCGTGTCACCACCCCCAACATCCGCCGCTACTGGGCGCAACGCGTGGACAGCGACGGCGCTTGGCACAAGCAGCCGGTGGTCAAGACGCCCATGCGCCCGCCCGGCGAGGACCTGGCGGCACTGCGCTCCGGCCTGGGGCGACCAGCCGGCACCGTACCGGCACTCTGGCGTTTCTACACCAGCCCCGTCGACGGGAAGGTAACGCCAGAACTGGAAGCCGAACACGCGGCCCTGTCGCTCTACGGCCTGCACCAGCAGAGTCAGAGCCGCCCCATGCACAAGCCCGGTATTCACGTGGGGACCGCACTGCGAACGCTGCACCGCAGTGAACGCTTCGGTGAGGAGGCCGTCGACCGCCGAGTCGCCGCGGCGGTTCACACCTCGTCCGTCACCGCTCTGGTCTACCGGTTGCGTGGACTGATCACACAACTCCGTTCCGTGGAACAGCCGCTCGACTACGACCGCCTGCTCCAGGACATCAAGCGCTGGCACTACGCCGAGTCCCGGCAGAGCGTCCGCCGGGACTGGGGCCTCGCCTATCACGCGTGGAGCGCCCGCAGCGACAAGGAATCCCCGGCGAAAGCACGCTGATCGCGCCGCGGCCTTCGGCGAGCGGACACGCTGACACCCGGCTCCGGCGACCGACTTCGGCGCCTATATCGCCTCACCCACAGCGGTCCGCCAGGGCCGCCCGTTTCCCGTACCTACTGACACCGACGCTGACCGAACCGCTGGAGGACCCATGGCGCTGCCCGCGTCCCGCACCTACATCGACGTTCACATCCTGCAGACCGTGCCCCCGGCCAACCTCAACCGGGACGACCAGGGCAACCCCAAGGAGGCGTACTTCGGCGGGGTGCGCCGCTCACGCGTCTCCTCCCAGGCGTGGAAGCGCGCCACCCGGACCCACTTCACCGAGCGCCTTCCCCAGCAGGACCTCGCCACCCGTACCCGGCGGATTGGCGGCGCGCTCGCCAAACGGATCGTCTCCGTAACCGACCTGGAAACCGAGGACGCGACCCGTCTGGCGGGCGCCCTCCTGGAGCCCTTGAAGATCAGCGCCGGCAAGAAGGAGGGCGACACCGCCTATCTGTTCTTCTACGGCCGCCGCCAGCTCGATTCCGTCGCGGGCCTGGTCAAGGACAGGGCCGCCGAACTCATTGCCCTGGACGACGAGGAACTGGCCTCTGAGATCAAGCAGTTGCCTGTCCAGAAGCAGTTCAGCACTGGACACCCCGTGGATGTCGCCCTCTTCGGGCGCATGGTCGCCGACATGCCGGCGCTCAATGTCGACGCGGCCACCCAGGTCGCCCACGCGCTCTCCACCCACGCGGTCGAGCTGGAATTCGACTACTTCACCGCGGTGGACGACGAACAGAAGAAGGGAGAGGAGACCGGTGCCGGAATGATCGGCACCATCGGTTTCAACTCCGCGACCCTCTACCGCTACGCGTCCGTCGGCCTTCACCAGCTCGTGGAGAACCTCACCGACGAGGAAGCCGCTGTGACCGCGGTCGAGGAGTTCATGACCTCCTTCGCACGCTCCATGCCCTCGGGATACGGAAACTCCTTCGCGAACCGAACCCTGCCCAGCCTCGTCGCCGTCACCGTACGGTCCGACCAGCCCGTCAACCTCGTCTCCGCCTTCGAGGAACCGGTCACCGGATCCTCGGGACTCGCGGCGGCCTCCGCGACCGAGTTGGCCCGCGAGCACGCCAGGGCAGTCAAGGCCTGGGGTGACACCCCCGCCTTCACGGCCCTGTGCCACTCCTTTCCCGCCACGGGCGACACCGCCAAAGTGCTGGAGCACACCTTTGGCGAAGCACTCCCCTTTCCTCAGCTCCTCAGCGGCCTGCGCACCCACCTGACCGACACCCTCAAGCAGGCCGCCCGATGATGCCACCCCCCACCTCCACGCCACCGCCGTCCTTGGTATCGCCGCCCGTCCCACTGGACCAGGACCACGCGGTGCTGCTGCTCCGCCTCGCCGGTCCGCTCCAGTCATGGGGTTCACGCAGCGCCTTCAACCGGCGGGAGACCAACCCGGAACCCACCAAGTCCGGTGTGATCGGCCTGCTTGCCGCGGCCTCCGGACTCGCCCGCGAGGACGGTCTCGACGAACTCCTCCCCCTGCGCCTGGGAATCCGTGTCGACCAGCCCGGAACCCTGCTGCGCGATTACCACACCGTCAGTGACTACCGGGGCCGCCCGTTACCCCAGGCCGGTGTGAACGCGAAGGGCATCCAGAAGCCGACCTCCCCCGCCAAGAACACCCATGTGACCATTCGCTACTACCTCCAGGACGCGGTGTTCCTCGCCGCGGTGGCAGGCCCACGCCCTCTGCTCACCACACTCGACCTGGCGGTCCGCGCACCCGCGTTCCCCCTCGCCCTGGGCCGCCGCTCGTGCCCGCCCACCCAGCCGGTCTCCTGCGGTGTGCGTGACGGAAGCATCGAGGACGTGCTGCGGGAGGAGCCCTGGCAGGCGTCCCGACGGGCCCGCGAACAGTACGCCGCCCAGCGGGGGCGCGAGCGCAATCTGGGCCGCTCCCTCTACCCGGCCCGGGTGGACCGCGCCGTCACCGTAGAAGATCCGGACGGGGACGACATCCTCCACGACGCCCCCGTCTCCTTCCACCCGCACGCCCGCACCTTCACCAGCCGACGCGTACGGCACGACTGGCTGAGCATTCCCACCGGCTTTCCAGGAAACCACGACGACCCCAACGGTTCGGACGACGAAGCCGGACACGACCCTTTCGCCCTGCTGGGCTGGTGATGGCCATGACCTATCTCTCCCGTATCCGCGTCAACCCGCTCCGGGCACAGAGCCGTCTACTGCTCGCCAACCCCCGGGCCATGCACGGTGCCGTCATGGGGGGTGTGCCGGGCGCCGCGGGCAGTGAGCGCGTCCTGTGGCGGCTGGACGCCGACAACCCCCACCGCCCCCATCTGTTCGTCCTCACCAGCTCCAAGCCCGACTGGACACACGTGGTCGAGCAGGCCGGCTGGCCCGACGCCGACGGGGAACACGCGGCCGTCCGCGACTACGCTCCCCTCCTCCGGCAGATCGCCGCCGGACGCGAGTTCGCCTTCCGCCTGACGGCCAGCCCCGTACAGAACACCCAGGCACCCCATACCCCCACCCCCGCCCAGGCCGCCCGCCTGGCCGCCCGTACCGACAGCAAGCGCGAACGCGGCTTCCGCCTCGGGCACCGCACCGTCGCCGCCCAACTCGGCTGGTTCCTCGACCGCACCGACCGCTGGGGCTTCGACATCCCGGCCTCCCGCACCGACACCCCGGCCTCCGGCCTCGATTCCCCGGCTCCCGGCCTTGACATCCCGAATCCGGACACCGCGCTCGATGTGCAGGAGGCACCCCGGGCCCGGGACATCAACCCACTCCGCGAAGTCCGTATTACCGACCGTCAGCGCCACTCCTTCACCAAGGGCGGCAATGGCCCCCGCGTCACCTTCCACAGTGCCACTTTCGAGGGACGTCTCCGCATCACCGATCCCACGGCGTTCACTACCCGCCTCCTGGAGGGGATCGGCCCCTCCAAGGCATACGGCTGCGGCCTCCTCACCCTCGCACCCCTCCCCGCACAGAAGGACTGATCCATGGCCGATCCCTGGTGGAAAGCCGATCCGCACGACCTGCACCGCATCGTGGACCGCGTATCCAGCGTCTACGTCGAGCGAAGCCACCTCGACCGCGACGAGAACGCCGTCGTCATCATCAACAAACGCGAAACCGTACGCGTACCGGCCGCCATGATCGCCGTCATGCTCCTCGGCCCCGGCACCCGCGTCACCCACGGAGCCATCCGCCTCCTCGCCGACTCCGGCACCACCGTCTGTTGGGTCGGCGAACAGGGCGTACGCATGTACGCGGCCGGACTTGGCCCCAGCCGCAGCGCCGGCCTCCTCCACCGCCAGGCATGGCTCATCACCCGGCCCAAGGAACGCCTCAACGTCGCCCGCGCCATGTACGGCATGCGTTTCCCCGGCGAAGACGTCTCCAAATCCACCATGCAGCAGCTCCGAGGCCGCGAAGGCGCCCGCTTCCGCAAGCTGTACCAGGAGCACTCCCGCCGCAGCGGTGTGCCCTGGGACGGCCGCGTCTACAAGGCCGGAGATGCCTTCGCCGCAGGCGACGACCTCAACCGCCTGCTGTCCGCGGCCAACGCGGCCCTTTACGGCATCTGCCATGCGGTCATCGTCGGGCTCGGCGCGAGCCCCGGACTCGGCTTCGTGCACACCGGCTCGGCGATCTCCTTCGTTCTCGACATCGCCGACCTCTACAAGGCTGAGTACACTCTTCCCCTCGCCTTCGACCTCGCTGCCCGAGGACTCACCGATGAACGGGATGCCCGTATCGGCCTCCGCAACCAGATCGCCGAAACCAAGCTCCTCGGCCGCATCGTGCACGACGTCAAGGCACTACTGAATCCACCGGGCACGGATTTCGACACCCCGGAAACCAGCGAACTGTGGGACGAACGACTCGGATCGGTCGCAGCAGGAGTCAACTGGGCCGCCGACGCGCCGCACGACTCGTCGGCGGCCTCCCCCTCGGCCGAACCCACCGATCAAGTGAAACCGGATGGACTCGCCTCGCCGGAACTGACCGAGGCTGGCATGGGCGAGCAGCACATCACCATCATCGGACCGGAGTTCGAGGCTCCATCTTCGTCGGAGCCCTCAAAATCACCGGAGGTTCCTAACACTCCAGGCCTCCCGAAACCGCCGGAATCACCGGAATCACCGGAATCACCGGAATCACCGGAACCTCCGGAGCAGACCTCGTGACCGTCATCGTCCTGATCGCCGCTCCCGACGGGCTCCGCGGCCACCTCACCCGTTGGATGGTCGAAGTCAACGCCGGCGTATTCGTCGGCAACCCGAGCCGCCGCATCCGCGACCGCCTCTGGGAACTCCTCGCCACACGCATCGGCGACGGCCAAGCAGTCCTCATCGAACCGGCCTCCAACGAACAGGGCTGGGCCGTCCGGACAGCCGGCCGGGACCGCTGGCGGCCGGTGGACTTCGATGGCCTGATCCTCTCGGCCCGCAACCGCCGGTGACCGTATCGCTGTCCGGGCTGCGGGCGCACAGGCACGCGGGCGTCTTCGTCTTCATACCCGGCGTAGTCTTTCGCTGAGATTTCGTCGGTGCCCAGCCGGTTCTTGTGACCCTGCATGTGCGGGGATTGCCCTGGCCTCATGACTGGGCGTGCCATGTCACATCGGTTCTGGCCCCGCAGCGGCGGGGGTGACTTCCGTAGCAAGCAGTGAAGGCCGTTCGCACCTCTGAGTGCGGACGGCCTTCGTGTTTCCCTCGTCGATCCTTTCTGGGGCGTGTCCGAGTGAAGTCCTCCGTCGTTGAGCATGACGAACGGGGCGATGTGCCCCTGTCATCAGGTCATTCGGTACACGTGGCCTACATGGAAAGGATGACCATGGACCGCAGCTCTGCTCACTCCTTCTTGCAGAACGTCATCAGGATCATGAGGCGGCTCTTCGGCTTGGTCCGCGTCCACCGCCGGACCGTTACCATCCAGATGCTCCGGGGGGCCTGCTACGGCGTTGGAACCAGCGCTGTCAGCATCCTTGCTGTTTGGGCCCAGAGGCACCTCTAACCGGTCCCCCGCCGCCTGATGCCCCTGTCCCTTGACGAAAGAGACAGGAGCCCGCAGGGCGCGGGGCCGACCAGGAGAACGAACGGCGCCTCGGCTGGACCAAGGGAACACCCCCGCGGGCGCGGGGCCGACACGGATTCGGCGGCGGTGTGGGTCAGGGTGACGGGAACACCCCCGCGGGCGCGGGGCCGACGCCGACCTCGACCTGGCCCTCCCCGACACCGACGGAACACCCCCGCGGGCGCGGGGCCGACTTGATCGTTCCGGCGGTGTGGCCCACCCCCGAAGGAACACCCCCGCGGGCGCGGGGCCGACATGAATGATGCGCGCTGCTACGCCGCATAGCGGGGAACACCCCCGCGGGGCCGACCGCTGCTCGGTCTGGAGGACGCCGCCGATCATGGGAACACCCCCGCGGGCGCGGGGCCGACACCCATCGGGAAGGCTGGGCACGCGGGCGCCGAGGAACACCCCCGCGGGCGCGGGGCCGACGTTCAGCCGCTCCTTCGCGGTGGCGAGCATGTCGGAACACCCCCGCGGGCGCGGGGCCGACCCGGCCCAGAGCTTGCCCGCGACCTCGCCGGCCGGAACACCCCCGCGGGCGCGGGGCCGACAGGGTGCGGACGATCACCAGGGACGATGTCGTCCGGAACACCCCCGCGGGCGCGGGGCCGACACCGCGATCGTGCCCTCGGGTGTGAGGAGCATGGGAACACCCCCGCGGGCGCGGGGCCGACGCGCTGCCCTGCTCCGGCGGCGCCTCCTCCGTCGGAACACCCCCGCGGGCGCGGGGCCGACCCGGCGGCGACGTAGTCGAGCAGCTCCCACGCCGGAACACCCCCGCGGGCGCGGGGCCGACGTGGTGGAAGCACACAGCAAGGTCAAGGGTCGCGGAACACCCCCGCGGGCGCGGGGCCGACCAAGTGGACGAACTGAGCGAGGCCCTGCGCGCAGGAACACCCCCGCGGGCGCGGGGCCGACGAAGCAGGATCATCTCAGTCGGTGTCCTCGGAGGGAACACCCCCGCGGGCGCGGGGCCGACCTCGACCGGTTCACCGCGCGAGGCGTCACCGGGGGAACACCCCCGCGGGCGCGGGGCCGACTGGAGGACGGCGGGGTCCCCGGCCCCGGCGTGGGGAACACCCCCGCGGGCGCGGGGCCGACCCCGCCTCGTACGGTCGACACCAAGACGCTGTAGGAACACCCCCGCGGGCGCGGGGCCGACACTTCGACCCGCTGGTCGAGGAGCTGGCAAGCCGGAACACCCCCGCGGGCGCGGGGCCGACCGGCCTGGATCGCGAGCGTCACTCCGTGATCCCGGAACACCCCCGCGGGCGCGGGGCCGACGGTCCTAACGAACGAACACCCCCAGGTCAGACGGGAACACCCCCGCGGGCGCGGGGCCGACGCGGGACCGCGTCGGCCACCGAGGTGAGTACGGGGAACACGCCCGCGGGCGCGGGGCCGACGGGGTGCAAAGCGGCCCTCGAGAAACGGGGCGCGGAACACCCCCGCGGGCGCGGGGCCGACGTGTGGCCGGCTGGCCGGATGAGGCAGACGAGGGGAACACCCCCGCGGGCGCGGGGCCGACGTGTGGCCGGCTGGCCGGATGAGGCAGACGAGGGGAACACCCCCGCGGGCGCGGGGCCGACGTGGGAACGCCGTGGTGGGTGGCGAGATGGTGTGGAACACCCCCGCGGGCGCGGGGCCGACCCTCGACGCGAACGCCGAAGCTACGCAGGGCTGGGAACACCCCCGCGGGCGCGGGGCCGACCCCAACGGGGACGACATGGACGGGAACCCGCACGGAACACCCCCGCGGGCGCGGGGCCGACGGTACAGCCGCTTCTGTTCCTCGTCTGTCGAGAGGAACACCCCCGCGGGCGCGGGGCCGACGAGCCCACGGACCCAGATGACCAGCTCGGCCATCGGAACACCCCCGCGGGCGCGGGGCCGACGAGCCGCGACTCCAGCTCGATGAGCCGCTCGCGGGAACACCCCCGCGGGCGCGGGGCCGACGCCTCCATGCCGCCCGGGGGCGGCGGTAGTCGGGGAACACCCCCGCGGGCGCGGGGCCGACGCCAAGCCGGGCCAGGCCTGCGGCCGCGTGACCGGAACACCCCCGCGGGCGCGGGGCCGACACGACGATCCAGGTGTGCGGGCGGTCCGGGTCGGGAACACCCCCGCGGGCGCGGGGCCGACCCGTGCTCCGGCCGCCACCACCAGGGCGCCGACGGAACACCCCCGCGGGCGCGGGGCCGACGCGCCGGGTGCGGCGCGTGGGTCGACTACGAGAGGAACACCCCCGCGGGCGCGGGGCCGACTGCGACCCCTCGGTCAGCAGGTGGTCCTCGATCGGAACACCCCCGCGGGCGCGGGGCCGACGCCACGTACTGGCTGATCTCGCGGGACGACTCCGGAACACCCCCGCGGGCGCGGGGCCGACTCCCCGTTCACTGTTCTCACGGGGCCCGTACAAGGAACACCCCCGCGGGCGCGGGGCCGACCTCAAGGCAGAGCACGCCGCACTACGCGAGCAGGGAACACCCCCGCGGGCGCGGGGCCGACGGCGGGCGCGGCGGCGGCGGGCCGTCTGGCGAGGGAACACCCCCGCGGGCGCGGGGCCGACCACGCCGGTGCGCAATACGGCGGGCGTGCCCCGCGGAACACCCCCGCGGGCGCGGGGCCGACCAGTGATCACTCGCTGACAGGGCGTAGCCTCGCGGAACACCCCCGCGGGCGCGGGGCCGACCGCTGATAGCCCTCGCGGGCCTCGCGTGCTGCCGGAACACCCCCGCGGGCGCGGGGCCGACGAGCGACCTTTTGTGTGGACCGTGCGAATTTCCGGAACACCCCCGCGGGCGCGGGGCCGACGTTCTGGGCCTGCCCGGGTAGGGACGGGGGCAGGGAACACCCCCGCGGGCGCGGGGCCGACTCCCCTGCTGCGTTCGTCCGCCCGCGAGATCAGGGAACACCCCCGCGGGCGCGGGGCCGACAGCATCACGAGGACAGCGGGCCGTCCGCCGGGTGGAACACCCCCGCGGGCGCGGGGCCGACCTCGGCATCGGCGTTCTTCCTGGCGGTGGCGGCGGAACACCCCCGCGGGCGCGGGGCCGACATGTCCTCCAAGGTGACGTGGATCAGGGCCGGAGGAACACCCCCGCGGGCGCGGGGCCGACTCGTGCCGGGGATCGGCGTGCGGGCCGCCGGGCGGAACACCCCCGCGGGCGCGGGGCCGACGGCGCCCACCGTCACATGGCACGCGTGGCCGCCGGAACACCCCCGCGGGCGCGGGGCCGACACTTGCTGACCTGGTTTTTTATCTGCAGGAGGCCCTGATTTTATTCAGTGGGATCGGCTTGAGAAGTCGATCAAGGCTCCGTTGGCGGACGGTCGGTAGGAGCAATTGGCTCGATCCCTCAGGTTTTAGTGCCAGTGTTTCAAGACCACATCATCACCTTACTGAACCGAGCAGAGTTGGGCTTTGGTCGCCCGGTGGGACGCGGGCTTCTGCGCGGTCGGTGCGGTTGTGTGTAAGCGGGCTTGTCGTGGTGGCGGACTGGAGCGGCGTGCGATCGTAATCGCCTTTGATCGGTGGCTCGGTCTCTTTGCGCAGAGAGAACTATTCACCAGAGGCTCAGCGGCTTGCCCGCCGCCGACGCATTCTCGATGCGTCGGCTGATGTCCGCTTCGTTCTCGCCGGCTGAGTGCCCGGCGCGGATGGCGGCGCCGATCGCGCGGGAGCGGCCGGCGGGGCCTCGGAGGTCGGCGAGGGGACTGCCCGGGTTTCTGCGGCGGGCCAGCCACTCGGCCCGGTTCTCCGCCGCTGTGCCGAGGCGGAGGTGGGTGGGTTGCTGGCAGGAGTGGTTGTCGCAGGTGTGGCAGACCGTTGGGCTGTCGGTGCCCCAGCCGAGGCGGGGGATGACGCCGTGGGCGAGCTGGTAGCCGTACAGGTGGCCCGGTACCGTGCCGCGTCGGGTTCTGCCCGGGCGTGAGGCGGCTCTGAAGGTGGCGTGGCCGGTGCTGGAGATTCCGCCGAGGAAGAACCAGCAGTCCTTGGCTGACGAGGTGCGGTAGACCTTGGCCCAGTAGCGGGCCTGTACGGACTCGTCGGCCAGCCAGGCCGCCCACTCAAACGCCGTTATCCGCACCGGTGTTGGCTTACCGATGAGGGCAAGCTGCTCATCAACGGGGGCGGGTCCGGGCCTGTTCACCGCCGCGAGCGGGAAGAGTCCGGGGCCGAGGTCGGGCTCAGGCGACATCAGCCCGGTTGTCGTCCCGCGTGGAAACCGGGGCCGGGGTTTCCCTGGCCGGGGGAGACGGGGCTGTTGCCTCTGTCCGAGGCTTACGCGGTCGGCTGGAGCGCGGGCGTTCGGCGTGGGCCCGTAGCACTTCGATGATCTTCTTCGCGCGAGCCGCGGTAACAGGCTTCGCCTCGCGTTCGAGTTCCTCCGCCGGCACGTCCAGCAGTTCCGAGACCAGCTCCGCGTCGTTGTCGAACAGCCGCAGAGCTACGGCAGCGGCCTCCCGTGCGGCGATGTCGGCGTCGTCCTTCGCCCGTGCTGCCTTTGTCGCGGTCTCGCGGGTGGTCAACACGTTTGCCGCGGCCATCTCCCGCGTCTTCGCCTGGAGCGCTTCGACGGCGCGGACCCGTCGCCGCAGCTCTGCCGCGCTCACCGATGCTGCCGGAGTCGTGCTCACACCTTGCCCCCAGTTCTGTTCGGAATCACTGCTCATCGCGCGCACCGTAGGCATGGGGCCGCGGACATTTCGAACCGGGCGGAGGGTGCCGGCCGTAAAGACTTCTTGCCTCTGGCGGGTCCTCTCTCGGAGGGGGTGGGGGCTGGTTGGTTGGGTGCGGGCGCGTTGTGGTGCGGGTGGTGGGGGCGGGGTTCCCTCCTCGGCCGGACACCCCAAGGGGCGTACCAGGAACCCGGACACGGCGTCCAGGCCGAGCCGCTACGCGGTCGCTTCGCGAGCCAGGACACCGCGCCCGGAACCCTGGTACGGCGGAGCTGTCCGACCGAGGAGGGAACCCCGCCCGGGCCCGTTGTGGCCGGGCCCGGCCGGGCGGGTGCGGGTCGGTGGCGCGGGAAAACACCAGGTCAGGGCCCGTAGGTGAGTTGACTCGACTCCTTGAACATGGTTTAATTAGTCATATCGGAAGGGGAGGGCAACACCCCGACCGGCAGCGGCGGGCCGACCGGCCGCCGACCACCTCTCTCGCCAGGAGAACGAAACGTGAGCACCATGAAGGCCCCCGCGAAGCTCGAAACCATCCGCGCCCTGCTCGCCAAGGCGGAGGACACCCGCACCCCCGAGGCGGAAGCCGAGCTGGCCCGCAAGCGGGCGTTCGAGATGATGGCCAAGTACGGCGTCGAGCAGGCGATGTTGAGCGACGGGGACCCGTCGAGCGACGCTCCGGGCGACCGGCAGATCGTTCTGGACAATCCGTGGGCCATGGAGCGCGTGCGCCTGATCAACCGGATAGCTCTCGCGCTCGGTTGCCAGCTCATCCACCTCGGGCGCGACGGGGACGGACCGGCCCGCCGCGTGCACATCTTCGGGTACGAATCCGATCTTCAGCGGGTCGAGCTTCTCTACACCTCCCTGCTCCTCCAGATGAACGGTGGCCTTGCCGCCCAGGGCGTGCCCGTGCGCAGCGGCGTGCGCGCGTGGCGCCGGTCCTGGCTTCTCGGCTTCATCAATCGCGTTGGCGACCGGATCGAGGAGGCGGAGCGGGGCGCGCGCGAGCAGGCCCGTACCGAGACCGCCGTCACTGGCCGGAGTGCCGCGCTGGTGTTGGCGGACCGGAAGGCCGTGGTCGAGCGCACGTATCGGCAGGCATACCCGCGAGCCCGGAGCGGAGGCCGGACGACGATGACCGGCAACGGTTACGGGGCCGGTTGGGCCGCCGGGAGCCGCGCGGACATCGGAGGCCGCCGGATCGGGCGCGCCGCGTTCGGAGCCATCTCGTCCTGAACATCCTTCGGTTGGGGGCGGCGGGTCCGCCGCCCCCAACCGCCCCCGCCCCCTCACTCACCAGGAGTACGACCATGCCGTTCCGAACGTCCGCCACCACGCCCGCCCGCATTCTCACGGCCGCCGCCGACCACATCGAACGCGTCGGCCTGTATCAGGGGGACGAGCTCTGGCAGCCCGGCGAGGCCAGTGACGCCGCCCCCTGCACCGTCCTCTACGCGTGGGAGCGGAGCGTGCGAGCCGCCAGGCCGAGCGAGTCCGCAGGTGAGGAAGCGTGGGAGGTCTTCCACGGCACCTTCATGGATTCGCTCGTCGTGCTCAGCGATCACATGAACGAGCGGCCCGTTCAGGGCCGTCGGTGGCGTGAGCTGGGGCTCATGGAGGACTCGTATCGCTGCCTCATGGTGTGGTGCTGGGGGAACGAGCCCGGCCGTACGGCGGGCGAGGCCGTCGCGGTGCTCCGAGCTGCCGCGCACGTCTACCGGAGTGGCGGCGATCGCTGCGGGGGAGGTTGTCCCGGAGATTAAAACATGGTTTAATTAAGCGTGTCGGGCGGGGGAGGGCAACACCCCCGCCCGGCGGAACCTCTCACCAGAAGGAGCACTTACCCATGACCACCGCTACGATCCAGGCCGGCGTTCAGGCCCCCGCCGCCCGGTGGCAGACCGTCCCCGTCGCCGAACTCGCCGCCTACCCCGGCAACATGCGAGACATCGAAATTCCCACTGATCTCCTGGCCGACGTGACGAGCGGTGGAGTGCGGGAGCCGCTCTACGTCGTCCGTACGCACGGCGACGTACCGCAGGTCATCGACGGGTTTACGCGACTGGCCGCCGCCATCGCGGCAGGGCTGGAGACCGTACCCGTTACGCCCCGCCCGGTCATCCGGATCGACGCGCTCACCCCGCACCCGAAGAACGCCCGCGAAGATCTCGACATCGACGCGCCGTTCGTGGGGTCCCTCCGCATCGAGGGGTGCCGGATCCCCGTCAAGATCCAGCGAGTTGACGGCGGAGTCCTCCAGGTCAACGACGGAAACCGTCGCTACCACGCAGCGACGGACGCGGGTCTTACCCACCTGCCGTACGAGTGGGACGACGCCGACCGCGACGCGGCCGGACAGTTCCTCGACATGATCACGACCGCCCAGCACCGCAAGAGCCTGACGCCGTCGGAGATGAACCAGGCGATGTTCAGCGCCGCCGAGGCAGGCGCCCAGGTGGGCCGCATTGCCAAGGCCGCAGGCGTGCGGCAGAAGGACGTCAAGGCGCTGGTGAAGGTCCGGTCCGACGAGAAGTTGAGCGCCGCCGTCACGGTCGCGAGTGGCTACGCGTGGACGTTCGAGCACATGGCCGCTCTCGGTGAGTTTGCGGATGACGCCGAAGCGCTCGCCGCGATCACCGAGGCCGCAGCCGAGGACGACGCGGACGCCGTGGACGTTGACTGGGTCATTGCCGTGGAGCGGACCAAGCGCGACAAGCGGATCAAGGCCGAGGCGCACCGCGCCGAGCTGGAGACGGCCGGACAGAGGATCAGGGACGCCGAGGAGCTGTCCGAGCGGGCGGTGCCCGTGTGGCGGCTGCGCGGCATCAGTATCGAGGAGCACGCCGAGTGCAAGGGGCTGGTGTGGGTGTTCGACGAGCGGCGGGGCGACCGGTACGAGCCGTACTGCTCCGCCCCCGGTCTGTACGGGCACGCGGTGCCCGAGGGTGCCAGCGTCAGCGGCAGTGCGAAGACCAGCGCCGATAAGGAAGCCGAGCGCGCCGCCCGCGCCGCCGTGAAGAAGGGGAACATTGACTGGGATGCGGCGGAGGCCCTGCGCCGGAAGTGGATCACCGACCTGATCAAGCAGCGCAATGTCTCGAAGAGCACCGCCAACGCGCTGGTCGGTTACGTCAACGAGGCGCTTCTCAGCGGCACATGGGGTATCTGCGACGACCTGAACAAGGAGCCGACCACCGAGATCCTGGCCGCCTTCCTGGGGCTGAACACCCAGCAGGCCAAGGACCGGTCGAGCTTTTCCGGATACGTCGCGAAGGACCCGCGCCGGGCCCCGCAGCTCCAGTTCGCGGCCATCGCCGCCGTCCGCGAGAAGTGCGCGAGCCGGTCGGCGTGGCGGACCGACGACCAGCACGCTCCGTGGGCGCGGAAGCCCACCGCCCGTTGGTTCAAGGTGCTGGCGTCCCTGGGGTACCCGCTCACGCCCATTGAGCAGTCCGTCGTGGATGGGGAGCCGTACGACCCGACGAAGAAGAAGGCCCGCGCGGCGATCACGTCCGGGAGCGAGCCGGGGGCCGAGCAGGAGCCCGGCACCGACGAGGAGGCGTGCGCCCCGGAGGCCGAGGTCGACGAACCGGCCAGCGACGACGAAGCCGCCGCCTGACCCCTCAGCCGCCCGATGCCGGGGGCGGAACCTCTCTGCCCCCGGCCGCCTCAGGAGCCTCACAGTGCCCCGTATGTCTCTGTTCGAGAACCACGCCGACGACCACGGTTGCGGATGCGTCCCCGCCCCGGCGGAGCCGGATCCCGCCACCACCGCCGACATCATGCAGGCCCGCGCCATCGCCGCAGGGCTCGCGGAGTTCGGCATCGGGCCCGCCCACTGGTCAGCCGCGTACGACCGCGAAGCCGCCGCCGTCGTACTGCGCGTGGACACCGCGCGCGGACTGTACGCGCTCGCCGTCCCCGCGCCCGGCCAGCCGTTCCCCGTACGTCACCGGGGCGCGCGCATCGGCGCCCTTGACTGCCGCCGTACGTACGGCACCGCCGACAGTTACGTTGCCGCCCTGTTCGCCGCGTACCTCCGGGACCGCGCCGCACTGGAGATTCCGGGCCGCGATGGTTGCCCCAGAACTGAAAACATGGTTTAATTAATCCTGTTGGAGGGGGAGGGCAACACCACCTCCAACACCCACGGGCCCCAGCCGGCCCGACCCCGGCCGTACGCGGAGGGCAACCCGCGCGGCCGGGCGCTCGATACCTCTCTCACCAGTAGGAGCACCCGCAATGAACAGCGCAGCCATGCGTTTTTCGGTCCCCGCCACGGCGGAATCCCGCATCCGGCAGCTCGTCGAGGCGACCAACACCCGCGCCGCCGTCCACCGGCTCACCGCCTACTCGCTGGAGTTCTCCGCGCCGTTCCTGGCTGACTACCGCGACCCGTTCGACGGCCGCCTGATCGGGCAGCGTCCGACCGTCACCGTCACGATCTTCGGGGAGATCCCCTGCCACCGGGGGTGGACCGTCGTGGCCCGACTCGACCACGACGAGGAGGGGGAGGCGATCCTCAGCCTGTTCCCCGGACTGCCGGACCAGGACGCCGAGGCTGTGCGCGGATATCGCGCGATCGAGAACTTCTGCCACGGCTGCAAGGTCGCCCGTCACCGTACGGCCACCTACCTCGCTCGCCACGAGAACGGCGAGTTCCGGCAGTTGGGCACGACATGCGTGGAGCCGTACACCGGACTGCCGATCAAGGGGCTTGAGGCTCTGTGGAGGTTCGGGACCCTGAAGGACTCCGATGGGGACGGCGACGACGAGGGCGGGGTCCCGGGCGATCTTCGGTTGCCGGTGGACGAGGTACTCCGGGTGACCGCCGCGATCGTCGCCCAGGAGGGCCGTTTCTACGGCCGGTCCGAGGAGTGGAAGAACACCTTGCCGACCGCCTCTCTGGTCGAGTCGTACTTCTTCGACCGCAAGGCCCCCGAGGAGTGGCGCGCGACCGTCGACGCCGACACCGAGGCGCCACGGACCGCCGCCGCCGTACGGGAATGGGCGGTCCAGGGGTACGGCAGTCTGTCCGACTACCGCCACAAGGTAGGGCAGTTGGCGAAGCCCGGGACGGTCGACCCGCGCCACCTGCCGACCCTGGTGTCCGCCATCGCGGGTTGGCACCGCGACCAGGAGTGGGCCTCCAACGAGCAGGCCGCCCGGAATTCCACGCCCCAGGGCACGGCAGGCGAGCGCCTCACCGTCGCCGCCACCGTCACGACTGTGATCGAGCTGGAGGAGCGGACGTACGGCTATCACGCCCAGCGCCGCCGACTGGTCAAGTTCCAGGACGCGCAGGGCAACGTGTACGTCTGGTTCAGCAGCGCCGCCGCCGTCCCCGGCAAGGGCGACGAGGTCGAGTTGACCGGGACGGTCAAGGAACACAGCACCTACGGCGAGACCGCGCAGACCGTACTGACCCGGTGCCGAGTCGCTGAGCGCCAGCCCGCCGCAGCGTGACGCCCAGCGCGCCCCGCACGTCCCGCGCGCGCCGTCAGTCCGTTCGAATGCCTCACGAAGAAAGCCCAGCAGCCATGAACCTTTTCAAGACGATCGCCCGAACTCTGGCCGACTGGATCGCAGGCCCCACGCACGCGTCCTATACGTGCCGATGCGGCCTTACGGCCGAGATAACCGGGCCGCCGGAGTACGTGGAAAAGCGGCTCGTTCAGATCATCAACCACCGCTGCCCGGCCGAACGTCCCACGGCGAAGGGCCACCCGCAGGACTGAATGCGCCAGAGGTGAGAACGCACTTCATCGGTGGCGCGCCCGCGCGGCGCGCCACCGGAACCAACTGCCGGAAGGGGGAGGGTCCCCGACCTGCACCGTGGGGCCAGCCGGCCCCGGATCCCGATCTCTCATCAGGAGGACCACGACATGCCCCGCAAGCCGAAGATGACCGAAGAAGAGCGACGCGCCTACAGCGCCAGGATGCGCGGCGAACTCGAAGCGGTCATGGACCGCGCGTACGGCGCGATGGTCGGCAGTGAGGAGTTCTGGACCACGGTCATGCGCACGGCCGCGATCCTGGCCGACCGCAGCCCCGTCAACTCCATCGCCATCGCCGCCCAGTGCCCCCACGCCACCCGCGTACTCAGCACCGGAGACTGGCGGAAGGCCGGGCGCTTCCCGGTCAAGGGGTCCACATCCATCCGTATATGGACGCCGATCAAGCGGCGCGTCGAAGGCGCCCACGGTGCCACGGCCGGAGCCGCCGACGGCGGGCAGCGGGAGGCCGTCAACGACACCGCCGCCGAGGGTGAGGGTGAGGGGCGGAAGGTATCCGGCTTCAAGGCCGGGCCCGTGTTCGACATCAGTCAGACCGACGGCGACGCGTACGAGCCGCCCACCGCCGCCCCGCTCGCCGCCGAGGTCATCCGGGATGTTCTGGTGAGCCAGTACCGCGACCGGTACGACGAGGACCCCGAGCGGGCCGGAGGGTTCGACTTCACCCAGGAGGCCCCCGACAACGCCGTCCGCATCCTGCTCTACGGCCACGCGCGGCGACGCATCAACGAGGCCGCCGCCCCTCTCCCCGGGCAGCACGCCGCCGAAGTCGCGTCAGCCGCCCACGTTGCCGCGCTCATTCTCGGAGTCGCCCCCGGACCGGCCATCATGCCCCCGCTCGCGGGCATCATCACCGAGGACAAGAAGCCCCCGGTTCACGAGTCCGCCGTCCGGGCCATCGAGACCGGCCGCGCCATCGCCCACGCCGTCACCACGGCCGCCGAGCGCCGTCGTGAACCTGCCCCAGTTGGTTGATCCCAGCCACAAAACATGGTTTAATTAATGATGTCGGGAAGGGGAGGGCAACACCCCTTCCCGACATCCCCGCCGGGGCCGACCGGATCCGGCGGAACCTCTCACCACGAAGGACGTCACATGACCACCGTCACGGACTACCCCACCGGATCGCTCGTCATCGCAGGCCCCTGGCGCGAGGCCCGGCAGCTCCGCAGCAGCCCCGGCGTCGTTGTCGGCCCGTGGGGAGACAACCTTCTCGTCTGGTTCTGGACGCTGGGAGCCCCCGCAGCCGGTCGTACGGTGCAGGCGATGTTCGCCCGCGAGCTGACGCCGCTGGACGACACCTTGACCACGATGCACCCCGACGCGTTCGGGGACATCGAGCGCGGGTTCCCCGATGGATGGTCCGTGATCGGGGCGGACGGCGAGGCACTGCGCGCGGAGATCGGCCGGGCAGCCTGGGAGCGCGCCGCCGAGCAGGCCATCAGCCTTACCCGTCGCGTACTGGCCCACAGCTGAGCGACGGCCCACCGGTCCGGGGGAGGGCAGCACCCCCGGACCGGCAGGCCCCCAGCATGCCGAGCGGGCACCCGTCGCCGCGAAGGACGCGCCCCGCGGGGGCGCGGCAGCCCCTGCCGTCGCGCAGGGCGCGACGGCCCGCGAGCCGATCGTCCCTCACGGCCCGCGCCCGTGGTGCGGACCGCTTCCAACGCAAGGTCCGCCCCTCGGCCGGACCACAAACTCTCACCGGGAAAGACCAGTTCAGTGACTATCGAGATCACCCACACCCGCCGTGAAGGCACCCTGATCGAGGGCACCAGCCGGGGTGACGGATCGGCCGAGATCCTGCGGCTCCGCGAGTACGGCAGGACCCAGCGCCAGCCCTTCCGCTGGAGCAGGAACCTTGACTGCTGGTACCTCCCGCACAGCCGCGACCACGCCACCCACACCCCCTCGCTCGAACTCCTCGCACAGCGCCTCCGAGCCGCGGGCTTCGAGACCACACTGACCATCGACAACGCCGACCGCCGTACGTTCACCGAGGCCGAGCAGAACCGGGAAGAGAAGGCCGAAAGCCGGGCGGAGAGGTTCAGCGGATACGCCGACAACGCCGCCCGGAACTCCGAGGCTGCTTGGAAGTCGAGCCACGAGATATCCGAGCGGTTCGCCGGTGGTCAGCCGATCCTCCTTGGTCACCACTCCGAGGGCCGCGCCCGCCGCGATCACGCGCGGATGGACAACGCGATGCGCAAGAGCATCAGCGAGCACGACCGCGCCCAGCACTGGGCCGGCCGGGAGCAGGCCGCCGCCAACTACGAGCGGTTCCGCAAGGACCCCGGCCGAACCCTCCGCCGCCTCCGCAAGCTGCGGGCCGACTTCCGAGCGGTCGAGAAATGGCAGCGCGGCGAGTCCGCCAAGGGGTACTCCCGCAACCCCGACGACCCGGAACTGACAATCTGGCACCAGGAGTTGACCGAAGAGATCGAGCACTGGCAGCAGATCATCAAGGACGCCGAGACCCAGGGCTTCAAAGTCTGGTCGAAGGCCGACTTCCAGCGCGGTGACTTCGTACTCCACCGAGGCACCTGGTACGAGGTCCTGCGCGTCAACCCGAAGTCGGTGACCATCCCGCACATCCACAACGGCATTGGTCAGGCCGTCGTCCGGGCGGAGGACAACCGGCTCGACTGGACGTGGACGGTCCCGTACGACGGCGTCACCGGGCGGATGAGCGCCGAGGGGATGGGCGAGAAGCCGCCGGCCGCCACCGAGTAGCGCCTCTTGCTCGCGCTCGGCAACGAGAACCGCCTTCAGCTGACCGGAGGTGGAGCCGAGGTCTATCGCCAGTCCGCGGAGCGCCGGACGGCCATGCGAAAGCAGGCCCACGACGGAACCACCGATGACGAGTACCTGATCACCCTCAAGGTGCTGCAACAGATGATCCGGCTCGCCGAGCTACTGGTCGCCGGTACCCACGCCGACGCCGACTACGTCGAGGCAGAAGTCCACGCCCCGTACCGGGCCGTATCCCCATTCCGCACGGTCACTGCCGACGAGTACCGCGCAATTGGACGCTCCTGCACAGAAAACGAACAGTGGCGCGCCGTGTACGAGACGATTGCCCCGGGCCTGTCCACGTACCAGCGGGACGCCATCGAGGCCTACGCCACGACACGGCTGAGCTGAGCCGAGCCGGACAGGGTCGCCGCTACGGGAACGGAACCCCCGTGGCGGCGCGGGGACCCTCGCCTACGCTGGCCGTCTCATCCGATGCGTCGCGACGAGGACCAGCCCATGCGCAGCAGCACCAGGATCCGTCTGATCGAGCCCACCGACGCCGCCCCGATCGCCGCGCACCGGGCACGGGACGTCGAGGCATTCCGGCCGTGGGAACCGGCTCAGCCGGCCGACTTCTTCACCCCGGAGGGCCAGGCGGAACGGATCGACAGCCTGCTGGCCGGATACCGGGCCGGCACGCTCTGGCCGGGCGTGGTGCTCGCCGACGACCAGGTGATCGGACAGGTCACCGTCGGAGGAATCCTGCCGCAACCCCACCTGCGCCGCGGCTCCGTCGGATACTGGATCGCCACCGTCGCCCAGAACCAAGGGCACGCCGGCCGAGCCGTCGGGCTCGTACTGCGGGTGATGACGGACGAACTCGGGCTGCACCGCGCCGAGGCGTCCACCAACCTGGAGAATCTGCCGTCGCAGCGGGTCCTGCGCCGCAACGGGTTCAGCCCGTACGGCGTCGCGCACTCCTCGATCTTTCTCGACGGGAGCTGGCGGGACGGGCTCCTGTGGGAACGGATACTCGGCGACTAGAGACGGTTACTGCCCTTCCGCACGAGGTGGCGGTGACCTTGCCTGAATCAACCGTGCGGCCGAGGCGGCGGGGACCGCCACCCTCGGCAAAGGTGGTTTAATTCTATCGTCGTCACCGGAGCGGGCAACCTCCGAACGGCACGGCAGTACGTACGGACCCGCAGACAAGACGACGGCCAGCGCACAAGGGCAACAAGGCGCTGGCCGTCAGTGTCTCTCTCACCAGAAAGACCCCACCATGCTATGCGACCACCATCCCGACGCTCCCCAGCCGGCCGACCTCGCCCGGCTCAGGCCCGGTAACAGCATCGGCGCCGGCTCCGGTGACACCTTCGTGATCGTCGAGGACTTCCCGCCGAGCGGACCGAGCAGCGAGCACGTCGTGCTCAACCGACCCGACGGTCGTCGTGGCCACGAGGACTGGGCCGCCGCCGTCACCGTGGACGAGATCGCCACCCTCACCCGTATCGAACCGGACGGCAGCCGCACATGGTCGCCCACTCCGGATTCCGAGGCCGGCGTATGACTTCGCCGGCCTCGGGCCACGCTCCGAACAAGAACAGGAGACTCTCTGTGCAGCGTGACAACGGCCGTACGCTCTACTCCCGCGCCGACCTTCGCAAGGTCCACCACCTCAGCGAGCCCACCCTCCAGAACCTCTGGACGGACCGCGAGAACAACGCTCACCCACCGGTCGCCGAGACCATCGACGGCGTCATGCACTGGGACGGCGACGTCTGGGCGAAGTGGCACCACGAACTCCAACGTGAACGTGCCGCAGCCGCCACCACCCACGCCCCGAACCTCACCGGCGACCCCGACGAGGAAGTCGGCCCCGCCGAAGCCGCCCGCGTCTGCGGCTTCGCCGACTCCGCCACCGTCTCCCACTACATCAAGAGCCCGCCCGAGGGCTGGCCCGAACCCGACAGCTACGACCAACTCCCCAGCGGTCGGCAACGCCCGAAGTGGAAGCGCTGGAAGCTCTGGAAGTACGTAGCCGAACGCAAGGGCCGCGGCCACGCCGGCGGACGCCCCAAGGGTCGCCCCCGAGGGCAGACCTACCCGTACCAGGGAGACGAACGGCTCACCCTCGCCCGACAGGCCCTCGCGGCGAACCCCGGTGCGAAGAACTCCGAGCTGATCCCACAGCTCCAGCAGACGACCGAGAAGACCTACTCCCGCCCGACCTGGAACCTGATCCTCAACTCCGCCCGTGAGCACCCGGAGGAGTAGTCGCACCCGATCCCCGCGCTGCGGTGGCCCACTTGTGAACGTTCGCGCTCCCCGGCCTACGGCTGGCGAAAAGCACGCCACCGTCCCTCCGGGCCGACCGCGCTCGTTCTACGCGGTGGATGTGGTCGTGGGCCGCTGAACCTCCAGGACAACCGCGGTACCTGCCACGGATCGGTCCTCGTACATGGTGATTACTTGGCCGGGCTGAAGGTGCTGCCAATGCGAGGGGTCAAGAGGAGCCAGCCGTACCGGGGCACGCCCACCGGGCTCTAGGAAGTGCGTGAACTCCACCCAGAGCCGGGCGATGTTGAGGGTTGGTTCGCCGGTAGGGGTGCGGTTTCCGATGTTCCACATCGGTCGCAGGACGCCGACGCCGGAGATAGGTGTCTGTCGTCGCGCTTCGGCGGCCAGGCGGAGGGTGAGGTCGGCTCGGATGATGCCGTTGCGGGTCTCGTAGCAGCGCCAGTGGCACCAGGCCGCGCTCTTGTCCAGCCGCATCTGTTCGGCTGCGGAAGCCAGGGCTTCCCAGAAGCTGAGCGGAAGCGGTTGGACGTTACCGAGTTCTTCCAGCAGCCCGAGGGCCACTTCCCATTCGTCGTGGGTGAGGTACTCCCAGACGTCGTCCACCGTGATGTCGTTCTCGGTGGCGTTCTCCTCAGGAACCAGCAGAGAAGCGGCTTCCAGCAGCTTGGGCACGTCCATGCCCTGATTCTGAACCACGGTTTTCCGCCGACGGCAGGAGCTGCTCGATGACCTCATCGAGCCCATCGAGCAGGTCGTGACACTCGGCAGGCTGTATCAGGCTTCGATGCGAAGCCAGGTGTCGCCGGCGCGAAGCCACAGAAAGCCGTCGCGTCCTTGACCGCAGTGCATGACAACCCGTCCGGGCACCCGGATTTTGCGTCGCTCAGTCACGCTCCAGGTATCGCCGACCAGTTCGGCTCGGACCACTTCGGTTGCCCGCCGGTTGTGAACGCGCTCGGTCAGGACCGCTCGATGGCCGCGTACGGCGAATCCGTCCGGATGAGGTACGGGGCTGAGCCAGCTGGTCACCTCACCTGTGGAGGGGGTGATCCGCGTCAGGAACGTGTCGCCGAGCCGACCGCCGGAGTACCAGATCAGCCACACCCGATCGCCCTCGGTGGCGGTGGTGTGGCCCCCCAAGGGCACGTCGGGAAGGCGGTCTTCCGGCGCCCAGATCGCTTGCCCATCGGCGCTCCAGCCGGCGAGCCCGGCTCCCGACTCGGGATGCCCTCCGTAGATGCCCTCATCTCCATAAGCTGTCCAGATTGATCCGACGTGATCGGTCACCAGAGCAGGGATGTCGTCGCCGATGCAGAAGGTGCCCTCCTGCTCGCCGCTCTTCAGCGAGAGCACCACGGCGTTCGGCTTCCACGAGCCGGTGTCCTCCTTGCGCGTGCGACTACCTGCGATGAGGAGTCGGGAGCTCGGGAGAAGGGCGATGTGACTGGGCCAGACCTTTATGTCCTCGATCGGCCGACGCTGAACTGATCCGTCGGCCTGGCGAATCACCAGTACCCCGTCGAACGGCACCTTTGGGTGCCATCCCACCCAGCCCTTGATGTAGGGGGTTTGGCGTAGGTACGTGCGATGGACAAGCAGAACAGCAAGTTCTCCTGCCGGGCCAACAGTCCACCACAGAGGGCGTCGCCCTGCCCGGAAATCCGTAGCAGACGGCCTCCAGACCTTCTCCATCTCAACGACCACCGACACCGCATCCCCCGTTCCCGACCGCAGCTCCCGAACGTAAGAGCTGATGAGGGAGTGTATGGATAGAGGACCAAGGTATCGTCACTTCGTGACGATACAAACGGACAAGATGGCTGGTTCTGCCTGAATCAGCAACGGGGGGTGATCGGGCCGATGGGGTGGGTGACCATGATCGGCCCCTCCGGCGAGCAGGTTGAGTACCGCCTGACCGGCGGTCACGGCTGCGGGAAGTCCACCACGGTCGACGCGGCTCCCCTCGTCGCCGCCGTCGAGGCCAAGGCCGAAGCGGCCGGTGCCCCCGTCGCCTCCCTGCTCGGCTCCCGCGAGGCCAAGCGCGCGTTCTTCCGCGCCCGCGGGCTCATACGCAGCAAGGGCGCCGCGCGCTTCACCGGGTTCGACGCTGTCGAAGTCGCCGTCGCAGCCGGGTTCGACGCCCGCGAGCTGTACGGCGAACAGGCCCTTCCCCGACCGGCCGCCGACGGGCAGGTGGACTACCACCTGGATGCCAGCGAACGGCCCCTGGTGTGGATCGGCCACGGACTCGGCGAGTTCGGCATCACTCCCGGCAGCGTTCTCGCCCCGGAGCACTTCCAGGCCGCCCGCCGCCTCATGCACGGTGAGGACCCCCGGACCGGCCAGACCCTCGTAGAGCCCAAGCTCGCCATCGCGCCGGCCGCGAAGCTCCCCGCCGCCCCGCTGGCCCGTGCCATCCGCCGCGCTGCCGCCGAGCGCAGCGTGCACCCCGTGACCCTGCTGGATTCCAAGCGGAAGCAGGACGCTTTCCGCAGGATGGAGAGCCAGCTCAAGCGGTTCGGGGAGTCGCACCGCGTCCCGGCCTCCACCCTGCTCAAGCTCGCCGACGCGGTCGGCATCGACGCCGTCGGCCTGTACGGCGAAGACGCGTTGGAGAAGGCCGTGGCCGCCGAGGCGGGCGGCCACCTCGACGCCCGCGCCCTTCTGCGTGCCGTCGAAGCGCGCGCCGCCGAGACCGGGCAGCAGCCCGCCGACCTGTTCACCGCCGCGTCCGCGAAGCGTCGTTACGCCCAGACCGCGGGCGAGGGTGAACGCCGCCTCCGGGACCTGCCCATGGACGTACGTGAAGCCGTCGCCATGGCCAAGGCGGCAGGGCTCGCGCCCGAGGACGTGTGGGACGCCGAGGAGATCAAGGCCGCCCTCCTCGAAGGACGCGTGCAGGTCGGCAACTTCGGCGCCGACGTCACCTTGGATCTCGCGAAGTCGAAGTCCGCGTTCCTCGCCTACGCACCCGAGGAGATCGCCGCCGAGGTGGAGGGCATCTACACCGCCGCCGGCCGCGAGTCCATCAGCGCCCTGGAACGGTGGACGGCGTACGGCATGCGCGGTCGCCACGGCGATGGTGACGAGGCGGAGACCGTGAGGACGAGCGGGTTTTCCGGCTGGATGATGGTGCACCGCGCGGCCCGTCCCGTGGACGGTGCCCCGTACGGCGACCCGCATTTCCACCTGCACTTCACCCTGGCCAACATGGTCAAGGGCACCGACGGTAAGTGGTCCACCATGGCCGGCGGGGGCCGGGACCTCCACCGGCACACTCGCGCCACGCAGTCGCTCATGAACGCCCGTATCCGGAGGGAGCTGACGGACAAGTTCGGCATCAGCTTTCGGCGCGAAGAGCGGACCGGTGCGTGGGAGATCGCGGCGATCCCCGAGGCCACGATCCGCCTGTTCAGCAAGCGCGACAATCAGGTCCGGGACCTGCTGACCAAGCTGGGCATCGACTACGACAGCGCCACCACCCGCGAGCGCACCGCCGCGTCCACCGCGTCCAAGGCCGCGAAGAACGGCGAGGCCGCCGGGGTCGGTGACGATGTCCTCCGCGCCTACTGGCAGGCCGAAGGCCGCGCGGCCGGAGACGACCCCGACGCCATCGCAGCCACCGCAATGGAACAGGACCGAGCAGACCAGAACCCCACCCTGGACGAGCTGTGCGCCCAGGTCTTCGACCCCAAGACCGGCCTCACTGCCCATGCCAAGGAGTTCACCCACGCCGCCGCCATCGCCGCCGTGCTGGACGCACTCCCGTACGGAGTCGCGGACGCCGAGGAGGGCGAGCGGCTCACCGACTCCGTACTCCGGCATGCCGGATACGCGGTCCAGCTGAACCCCAAGGGCGCCCAGCACTTCACCCACGCCGACCGGTACACGACGGCGGACATCGTGGCCGCGGAAACGCTCATCGTCTCCGAGGCCACGAGCCGTCTCGACACGCAGGTCGCCGTCGTCAGCCGCGACACGGTCGACTTGACCCTTTCCACCGTCGAAGCCCAGCACGGCGGCACCTTCACGTTCTCCGACGAACAGCGCGCCGTACTCGAACGGTTGCTGACCGCCGGACACGGCATCGACGCCGTGGTGGGCATCGCCGGAGCGGGCAAGACCACGATCATGGACACCGCCCGGCAGGCGTGGGAGGCCCACGGATTCGTCATCGCCGGAGCGAGCACGGCCGCCGTCGCCGCCGCGAACTTGAAGGCCGAGGCGGGTATCGAGTCCCGTACCCTCGCGTCCTGGCTCACCGGCATCCGTACCGGCGGCGCCGGGCTCAAGGGTGTTGACGTGCTGGTCGTGGACGAGGCCGCGATGTGCGACGACCGCGACATCGCCGAACTCCTCGCACACGCCGCCACGACCGGCACGAAGGTCGTCGGCATCGGTGACCCGAAGCAGCTGCACTCACCCGGCATCGGCGGCAGCTTCGCCGCCGTCCACCACCTCGTTGGCGGCCTCAGCCTCAACCAGAACTTCCGGCAGAAGGACATGGTCGAGCGCCGGGCACTGGAGCTGTGGCGCGACGACAACAGGGTCGAAGCGCTCCGCGCCTTCGCCGGAACCGGCCGCGTGCACGCCCTCGCGGACAAGGACACGACACTCGCCGCGATGCTCACCGTCTGGGCAGACAAACGCGCCGCGCACACCGACGACCACACCGCCGTGCAGCAGCTCCTCATGCTCGCCGCCACCAACGAGATCGTGGAGGAACTGAACGTCGGCGCCCGCGCTCTGCGCAAGGCCGACGGCCACCTCCCCGGCCCGGAGCACGTCTACGCCCTGCCCGGCGGAGGAGAACTGACGCTGTCCGTCGGTGACCAGGTCCTCATTCGGGCCAACGACTACCGGGGCAAGCGGAGCCGAGGCGAGAACGAAGACGTGCTGAACGGCTACCGCGGAATCGTACGAGCGGTGGACGCCGAGCGCCGGGTGCTGGTCGAGTGGCGCGAGAAGACCGCCGACGGACACCGTGACGTCGCCGAATGGGTCGACGCCGACTACATCGCGCAAGGCGGACTCAGCCTTGGATACGCGATCACGGGCCACAAGTCGCAGGGCCTCAGCGTCCAGGAGGCCCTGGTCTACGGCCCCGGCGCGCAGGCGAACGCGCTCTACACGATGATGAGCCGGGACAAGAAGGAGTCCCACCTCTTCCTCCCGCTGTCCGTGTACGAGACGGACGCCGACCGCGCACGCGCTGGCGACGCGCTCACCGAGCAGGAGCAGCTTGACCGTGCTGTCGCGGGCCTCATCCGCGAGATCGAGAGTGGCACCGAGGAACGCATGATCCTCACCGAACTCCCGAAGAACGCGGTCCCCGCCCACTTGCGCCAGATCGTGGCCGACCTCCCCACGCCGCGCGCTCCAGGCACCAACGAGCCGGAGCAGGAGCACACCCCGAAGCGGAACGCCCAGCCCGCACCCAACGGCTCTCCCGCTCCCGCGGCGGACAGCACCGAGCCGGTTGCTTCGACGCCCTATCGCCACCTCAGCGACGACGTCTTGCGCGCCGCCGTCCGGAAGGCAGCCACCGCCACCCGCACGACACGAAGTGCCGCTGAAGCCAACGAGGCAAAGGCCGCACATGCCGAGCAGCAGGCAGCGTCGGGCACCGGGCCGAACGCGCTCGCGCTCATTCGACGGCGACAGGACCTCGACGCCCGCGCCGCCGCCATCCACGAGGTCCCGACACTCAACAACGCCATTGCCGAACTCACCGCGAGGCAGCACGGCACGGAAGAGCGCCTGCGGCTGCTCGAACACCAACTGACCGCCACCAGCCGTTTCGGACGTACCGCGCTGCGGGGCGACGACCGGGTGCGTACCGAGGTCGCACGCGAAGCACTGCACCGGAACCACGAGGAGAACGGGCACGAACTGAATGCGCTGAACAGGAAGCTCCGCGAGCTTTCGTCCCTTGCCGGCCCCGCCGAAGAACACGAAGACGTACTGACTGAGGCGGCGAAGGCCGAGCGTCACAAGGACGCCCTGCTCCGCCAGGCCCAGGAGCAGGACAGCGAGATCGCGAAGAACCTCCGAAAGGATGCCCGGGATACCAGAGGCACCGCGCACGGGGCTGCCCACCGCGAAGCCGGCCTGCGTGCTGAGCTGGAACGCCGCCGGTCCGCGCCGCCGCAGGCGAATCACGGGGAACGGTCACAGACACGGAAGCCCGTGAGCCCCTACAGCATGGGCCGACACCACATGACAGATGCGGTAGACCAGGCTTCCACGGGACCGGATGCTCCGTCCGCCGCACCATTGCCATGAGGCTGGACCTGCCCTGCTACGGAGCTGGTACGGGCTCCGTCGGGCTCCTCCCTATCTGGATCCAGCGCCACCTGTGACGCACCGTCCAGCCCCTCCGTACCCGAAGTGCGACAGAACCGGCGCACCTCTTCGGCGATTCCGGTAGTGCCGCTTCCTGGACTTCGGCATCGTCGTCTCTGGCCGCCCCGCATCCGGGGCGGGCCGGACACGACGGGCGAAGGGGTGGGTGTCATGAGTGAGCGGGAGACCTGGACGACAGAGGAGTTCGGCGCCTCGCACGAAGGGGCGGTCGGCGTGCTCCTGGCCGATGGCACCGTTCCGGGCCCTGTCCTCGTCGAGATGAATTCCAGCGGGAGCGGACGGTCGGTCTCGGAGTGGAGCGCCTATGACGGACGCCTCGGGCACGGCCCGCGGGCGGCCGTGCTGCGCGCGGTGTGCTCCTGCGGCTGGACCGGTACAGAGCACCGGCTCGACTGGGACGAGATCGGCGACCAGGACCTGTTCGATGCGGATTTGGCGGCGCCGGACGCGTGCTCGCAGGAATGGGATGAACACACCGATGAGGTGGCGATGTCCGCTATTCCTCTGCCGGAGACGTTCACCGATCTCCTGGGCCAGGTGGAGAAAGAGATCGAGAAGCTCGCCAAGACCTCGCCGCTGGCGGCGCTGCGGGCAGCCCGCCGGCTGGAGGTGACCGCTGTGGAGACCAGCTACTGGCCAGCTCGCGATGCCCAGCAGGATACGACCACCGAACAGGCCGCCGCCGCCCTCGGGCTGAACGAGGACGCGGCGCGGAAACTGCTGGCCCGCTTCGGCCGTTGGAGCCCCTACCTCTGAGCACCCATGTGAGGTAGGCGTTTGGGCCGGGTACTCGGGGCGTGTGTGACGATCGTGCCGGGTGGCACACAGGAATGGCGGGTTCGCACGGTATCGCCGGTAGGTGTAAGGAGAATGACCGGGAATGTTCGTAGGGGGGAACAGCACGGATGGTACTCAGCAACAACAGTGTGGTGCCGCTGGAGCTGACCGTGGAACCCTGGGCGGATATCCATTGGATGCCGCCGATGCAGGCGTGTGTCGTTGTGACCCACTCGCCGGCAACGGATGGTTCGTGGTCCGGGACTTTGCGCAGGGACGAGTCATTTCGGGTCGACCATCGACCCGACTCGATCACGGTGTGGGTCAACGGCAGCTGCTTCCACCTCAGTGACGCGGACGGAAACGCGATCAATGCGGCCGACTGGCATTGCCCTGCGCAGAACCCGGCTTCCTGAGGAAGCCTTGCCACTCGGTGAGGATCTTGGCGAAGGTCGGCGGTCAGTCGCGGTCACGCGCCCGTGACGTCCTTGAGGTCGGCGCGTAGTTGGAGGACGCCGCGGTGGGTGCGCAGGTCGCGGCGTCGGGCGAGGTCGGTTTCGAGGTCGTGCAGGATGCCGCGGACCTGGGCGGATCGTACGGTCGCGGCGTACTGGAGCAGCGAGGTGGCGGTGATCAGAGCCTGCTCTACGTCGTCGCGGCGCAGGTAGGAGCGGGCGAGCCAGGTTCCGTGGAGGAGGGCGTCGCGGTCCTCGGTGCGTTCGGCGTGGGTCCCGAGCCAGCCGGTGATGAGCGGATCGGCCTCGGTGAGCAGGGCGGTGCGGTGAGAGTCCGCCGCGTTGCCCGCGAAGGCGGCGACGATGAGGCTCTGTCCGGTGACGACCTTCAAGTCGGTGAGCCAGTAGAGCCACGGCGGCCGGCTGGCGAGCGCGTCGGGGTGGTCGAGGTGGCGCCGGGCTTCGTCGGTGGACTGGCGTAGCCCGTGGATGTCGCCCAGCGCGGCGTGGGCGTGGGCGTGTCGGGCGGCGGCCAGGGCCCGGACGGCGGGGGGTGCGTTGCGGGCGGTGGCGATGGCCGCGTTGGCGAGGTCGATCGCGTCGCGGAGGCGGCCCAGGGTGATGGCCTGATAGGTCAGGCAGCCGTGGATGTGGGAGACGAGGGCGGGATCGCGGGATTCGTGGGCGGCGGTCAGGCCGGTGAGGAAGTAGCGCTGCGCGAGGCCGTGGAGGCCGGCGTCCATCGCCATCCACCCGATGGTCTGGGCGAGTTGGGCCCAGAGGTTGATGGTGCGGTTGCGGGTGGCCGGGTCGGTGTAGTGGTTCGCCCGTACGTAGTCGGCCACGCCCGTGAACTGCCGGTGGGCGTAGCGAAGGGTGGAACGGTCGCCGCCCTCGGAGTCGTCAAGCCGGCGGACGGCATCCACGGTGGCGCTGACGGCGTCGGTGATGGCGGGCGTGACGACAAGGTCGTGTGCCGATGTGTGGTGTGCCGACGTGTTCGGAGTGGTGTCGGCGTGAGCCGCGGTACCGTTGAAGGCCGGGCCGGTGAACGTTGCCCCGCTGATGGCGAGGAAGGTCCTGCGGTCCATGTCGCCCCCGTCTTGGAGCACCCATTGCGTGGCTGTCTCCACGGTAGCGCCGGGTGCGGTGGGCGGGGGCAGGCCGTCGTCCGCCCGTACCCAGGCGGCGGAGGGACGCCGTAGCCCTGGCCCCCAGAGGTGGTGGAGCGGCACCGGGCGGCCGAGGGCTTCGGCGAGGACGTGTGCGGTGACGGTGGGCAGTGGGTCACGGGGGATACGGCCCTTGGTGATCCAGTCGGCCACGGTGGTACGGGCGACGTAGCCGGGCCCGAGAACAGCGTTGACGGCGCGGGCAAGACGCGCGGGCGACCACTTCAAGTGCTCTAAATACTTGGCTAGTTGGGCGTTCTGCGTGCCGCTGCGCTCAGTCATGGTCTCCCTTGCGCCGACCCATGACGGTAGCGGAGGAGAGCGGGCGCGGGAGGCTGTTTGGCCAGTGGCAGGAGGTGACGACTTCGCCCCTGACTCGCGCCAAGTCGTCACCTGACGAGATGCGTTGGGGCTGAGTCAGCACTCGGGCGGGGGTGGTGGGCGGTGTGGCCGAGGCGCTGGACTGTGGGAGCGCGCCGATCCGGCCCGCTAAAACCCCCTTTTTCAGGAGGAGTCCCATGTTCATGCCCAAGTCTCAGATCGCTGCCGCGGCCGTCCAGCCCGTGGAGGAGACCGAGCCCCTCACCGGGCCCGTGGTGGTCGCCGTCGACGTCGAGGACGAGGAGTAGTCCTCTCGCACGTCCTGACCCGGGTGTCCCTCCTCGCCGGCCTCCCCGCCGGGGAGGGACACCCCTCGCACCCCTCGCGATTCGCCAGGAGGCCGGAGTGATTCATGTATTCGTCGGACCGACGCTGTCACGGTCCGAACCGGAGCTCGACGAGGTGGGCATGCGGATGTGGCCACCGGCGCGGCACGGCGACCTGTTCGACGCCGCGATCCGTGGCGGGGACACGGTGGTGCTCATCGACGGGGTGTACCACCAGGCCCCGGCACTGCGCCACAAGGAGATCCTGGCCGCGATGGGCCGGGGTGTAACGGTGATCGGGGCGGCGAGCATCGGCGCGCTGCGGGCGGCCGAGCTGGCACCGTTCGGGATGCTCGGGGTCGGCCGTATCTTCACCGCCTACGTCCGGGGAGAGATCGACGGCGACGACGAGGTGGCGGTGGGGCAGGCCCCGGACGGGGGATGGTCCGCGCTGACCTGGCCGGTGGTCACCCTGCGCCACATCCTCCGGCTGGCCCGGTCGGCCGGTGTGATCGATCAGGAGCGGGCCGCCGGGCTGCTGGCAGGGCTGCGCGCGGTGTACTACCCGCAGCGCACCATGGCGGCGGTACGGGCGGTCAGTCGTCACCACGGCGAGAGCGAGTTCGCCGGGTGGCTGGCCGAACAGCGGGAACGGGACCGTCACTTCGGCGACATCAAGCGCGACGATGCCCTTATGGCCGTACGCGCCGCACGGGACGGCTGGACACCGCAGGCCGTGCACGTACCGGTGCGCGAGACCACGCACCTTCGCCGGTGGTCCAACTTCTTCGCCCGCAGCCGGGTGGACGGGCGGGAGCTGTCCACCGAGGATCGCGTCGTCTACCAGCAGGTCTTCGATCCAGGTTTCGCGCAGAGGTGGGCGGCGTACCTCGAACACTG
Organism: Streptomyces sp. NPDC093109; assembly: GCF_040701725.1. NCBI lineage: Bacteria > Bacillati > Actinomycetota > Actinomycetes > Kitasatosporales > Streptomycetaceae > Streptomyces > Streptomyces sp. NPDC093109. The sequence continues at coordinate 100,888 of NZ_JBFBEZ010000018.1, read as the reverse complement.
TTCGCGGCAGCTCGGTGACGGAGGGCCGGGCCTGCCGCTCGCCGCCCGGCTGGCCGAGGCCGGCGGCTGGGTCCTGGCCGCCCATCAGCTCTTTCATCCGGCGGTGGATCTACGGGACGAGGAGAGCGCAGCCCTGCTGCTGGGCGGCGAGACCCGCGAGGACCGGCAGGCGGTCGCCCGGTACGCAGAGGCTCTCGCGCTGGCCCGCCGGGGCCGGCCCGGGTTCTCGACCGGTGCGGTGCGCGACGACGTCACCCGCGCGCTTCTGCTGGAGGTATGGAGGTGTCCTGCGGAGCGGCTCGACGCGGAAGCGTCCGCCCGTGGGCTCGTGTACGGGGCGCGCGCGGTGGAAGCGGCCAAGCGGCTGGTGCCCGGATTCCTTGCCGAGCGGAACGAGCGCACGGCGTACGGGCACACGGAGAGCGAGCACACGGCGTACGGACACACGAAGAACGGGCACACGGAGAGGGAGACGGCACATGGTGAGCGGTGATGGCCTGGTGGTGCTGCCGGGCACAGTACGGGCCCGGTCCCCCGAGGAGACGTGGGAGATGGTGGCCGGGCGCCTGCCCGACTTCGGGATCACCCGCGTCGCCAACCTGACGGGCCTGGACTGTATCGGGCTGCCGGTCTGGACGGCGGTACGGCCCGCCTCCCTGACCCTGAGTACGTCCCAGGGCAAGGGCGCCACCGATCTGCTGGCGAAGCTGTCGGCGGTGATGGAGGCGATCGAGCTGTGGCACGTCGAACAGCCCCTGCTCGTCGCGGCACGTGGCCCGGCCGAGGACATCGCCCCGGGCTGCCCCCTGCCGGCGCTCCCGCTGACCGTCCCGTACGGCGAGCGGAACCTTTCCCGGATCGTGTGGGAGTGGACGCCCGGTACCGGCCTGGTCAGCGGCGAGAAGGTACTGCTGCCGCTCGACCTGGTCCGCCGCCGGGCGCAGCGACCGCCGTGGAGCCCGGATCTGCTACGTGCGACCAGCACCGGCCTGGCCTGCGGGAACACCCGTGATGAGGCGCTGCTGCACGCCCTGTACGAAGTGGTCGAGCGGGATGTGCTGTACCGGGACGGGGCGGCGGGCGGGCGCTCGCGGACGCTGATCGACCCGGGGACGGTCGAGGACCCCGACGGCCGGGAGGTGATCGACCGGGTGACGGCCGCCGGAATGTCGGTGGAACTGGCCCTCGTGGACGGCCCGTACGGACTGCCGGTGTGTCTGGCCTACCTGTGGTCGGAGGACTTCCCGGTGGTGTTCGCCGGTGGCGGCTGCCACATCGACCCCGGCATCGCGCTGACCCGGGCGCTGACGGAGGCGGCGCAGTCGCGGCTGACGGCCATCGCCGGTACGCGCGACGATCTGCCCAGCGATCCCGGCTCGTTCGACACCCTGCCCGTACACCCGGTACGGAGCGGCAGGTTCGCACCGTGGCCGGAGGCAACGGCCCGCTACGAACAGACCGGGGACGGCTTCGCCGCCCAAACCAGGCGAGTGGCGCGCCGCATCGAGCAGGTCACCGGGCACGAGCCGGTGGCACTCGACCTGTCCGACGCCACCGAGCCCATCCACGCCGTACAGGTCATCTGCCCCGGCACACGCTCACGGATCAGAAGGGCGATGCCCCGATGACACACCCCACCACCACTCCCACACACTGCACCGACACTCCGCCCACCACGCCGGCCGCGCCCTTCGAACAGCTCGCGGCGCAGTTCGACGCGTTCCACGCCGCGCGGACACGTACCGACCTGGTCGCGCGCCTCTACAGCGCGGCGATGGGAGAGGACTACCCGCACGAGGTCGCCGACTCCAGCTCATGCGATTGGCCCCTGCTCGGGCTGATGGCCGCCCGGCTGCGGATGCGGCGCGGCCAACTCCTCGTGGACGCGGGCTGCGGCACCGGCGGCATCGGGCTCTGGCTGGCCCGCGCCCTCGCCGCACGCCTGGCCGGCTTCGACATCTCCGCCGTCGCGGTCGCGCAGGCCACCGCCCGCCGGCCCCGCTTCATCGCCCCCGCCGACCGCGCGGCCTTCCACGTAGCCCGGCTGGACGCCACCGGCCTGCCCGACGGCTGCGCCCACGGCATCGTGTGCGTGGACGCCTTCAGCATCGCCCCGGACCGGGACGGCGCGATGCGCGAACTCGGCCGCGTACTGGCGCCGGGCGGCCGACTGGTCATGACCCGGGCCCTGCGACGTGGCGCCGTACCGGCCTGGGAGAAGCAGGCCCGCGCCGTCGGACTCACCGTGGAGCACGTGGACGAGCGGCCCGCCGAGCCCGAGATGTGGGAACGCCTCTACCGGCTGTGGACCGGCCACGCGGAGGACCTGCGACGCGAACTCGGTGACGTCCAGGCGCGGAACATGCTGCGTGAGGCGCACAAAATGCTGCCCGCGCTCCCCGGGCGCCGCGCGGTCCTGCTGACCCTGCGCCGCCCGCCGCAATCACCAGCGGCTTTCGGGCCGGCCGGTACGATGACCGGGCCCGTACGCCCCTCGGACGACGGCTCCGAGTCCAGCGAGAGGACCCCACAGTGAGCCAGCACCGCCCCGCCCGTGCGGCGGTGTTCTCGGCCGGGTCGTGGGGTACGGCCGTAGCCAAGATCCTGGCGGATGCCGGCACCGACGTGATCGTGCACGCCCGCCGGGACGAGGTCGCCAACGCGATCAACACCAGCCACCGGAACCCGGGCTACTTCCCGGACATCGAACTGCCCGCGTCCCTGACGGCCACGACCGATCCGGCCGCCGCACTCGACGGCGCGGACTACCTCGTACTGTCCATCCCCGCGCAGTCCCTGCGGGCCAGCCTCGCGGCGTGGGCTCCGTACATCGGACGTGACACGGTGATCGTGTCGCTGATGAAGGGCATCGAGCTGGGCACCGGACAGCGGGCGAGCGAGGTGATCGCCGAGGCGACCGGCGTCCCCGCGGACCGGATCGCGGTGCTGTCGGGGCCGAACCTCGCCCGTGAGGTGATGGACGGCAAGCCCGCCGCCGCCACCGTCGCCTGTCCGGACGAGGACGCCGCCCGCCGCTTCCAAGTCGCCTGCCACACACCGTACTTCCGGCCCTACACCAGCACCGACGTGATCGGCTGTGAACTGGGCGGCGCCGTAAAGAACGTCATCGCTCTCGCGGTCGGCATCTCCGCGGGCATGGGCCTGGGCCACAACGCGGCGGCCATGCTCATCACTCGGGGCCTGGCGGAGGCCACCCGGCTGGCCGTGGCCCTGGGAGCCGATCCGGCCACCCTCGCGGGTCTGGCGGGCATGGGTGACATGACGGCCACGTGCTCCTCCCCGCTCTCCCGCAACCGCACGTTCGGCACCCACCTCGGCCGCGGAATGACCGTCGAAGAGGCCACCACCCACACCCGGCAGACCACCGAAGGCGTCAAGAGCGCGGAGGCGATCCTCGGCCTCGCCCGCGTCCACGGGATCGACATGCCGATCACGGACATCATCTCCGCCCTGCTCCACGAGAACGTCACCCTCGACGAGGCCGTTGCCGCGCTGATGCAGCGGCCCCCGAAGCCCGAGCGCTGACCCCGCGCGCCCTGCTACCAGGCTCTGCCGCCGGGCGCGCACCCATACTTCGCCCTCCCCCTCACACGGAGGCTCGTATCCCATGCACGTTTCTGTGCCGCCCGCTGTCCAAATCGCCGTCACCGCTGCCCTGGTGGTGTGGATGGCCACCGGCTTCACCCGCTTGCCCGGCCGCTGGCTGCGGTGGAAGATGTTCTGCCGCGCTACCTTCACCATCGTCACGCTGACCGGCACCAAGGACGGCCGCACCGAGCCGGTGAACGTGTACGACCACCTGTCCCCGGGATCCTTCATCCTCGGACCGCCTCAACTCCAGGCGATCGTCTCCCACCTCATCACCAGCGGACGGTACGACCGGATCGACGGACACGGCCGCGTCCTGTCCGAACGGGGCGAGCAGCGCGTCGAGGTGAGGGACGGCCATGTGGTTCTTTGACGCCCTCGCTTCCGGCTTCCAGCACCCCACCGACCCCGGACGGCTCCAGTGGTTCCGTGTCATCTTCGGCACCGTCTGTACGCTGAGGTTCGCGCTCTCGATGGGACAGGGCGGCTGGGACCGCTTCGCCCCCGGATCACTCAGCTCGCACCTCGCCGAGCAGCGCTTCGGACCCGCGCGCGCCCGCCTCCTCGCCGGCGTCTACCGGCCCGTGCTGGTGGCCCGCATCGCCGCTGCCTTCGCCCTGGCGGTCGGCATGGTGCCGCGCCTGTCGCTGCTGCTGGTCCTGGCCGGAGTCGCCATGGAACTCCTCTACCTCCGGAGCCCGAACGCGGTCCGCTACACCCTGCTGACCGGCGCCTGCCTCCTCCTCGCCGGCGACCTCGGCCACGGGCTCCACATCGAGCACGGCTCCAGCACGGCGAACACGTGGGCCCAGTGCCTCCTCGTACTGATCACCACCGACATCTACTGGAACAGCGCCTGGCAGAAGCTCCGCTCACCCCAGTTCCGCACCGGCCTCTACCTCGCGCAATGGATCCATGTATACGGCCAGGTCAAGGACCAGCTCCCCTACCGACGCCAGTACGCCGTACCCGGCCTCGTACGCCGCCACATGGGCAACCTCACCGCCAGGGACATCCGCCTCTGGCGCCTGGCCGCCGCCACCGTCATCACAGCCGAGATCGCGCTGCCGCCCGCGCTGCTCATCCCCCAGACGACGCCGTACGCGGTCGCCGCCGGCATCGCCATGCACGCGGCCTTCACCTGCCTCAAGCCCCGCCAACTCCTCACCTTCTCCGGCCTCACGGTCGGCACGTACGTCGCTTTCTCCGCCTGACCGGCAACCTCTCCGACCGACCGGCTCGGCCAGCCTCGGCTTCGTTCGAAGCGTACGACCTGCGCTGGAGGACTTGCTGGGTGCTGGCGCGATCATTGCGGCGCTGGAGTCGCGACGCATTGGCCTGTTGTCCTGTGAGGCAGTTGCTGCACGGACCTGCTTCACACAAACCGTCAATTATGAGAATCCAGGCGGCAGCGCATTTTCCCTGAGCCAACGGCGGACTGCCTCCGCATCGTCCTCACGCCCGAGCCCCTTAAGGAGATCTGCCTGTAGTCCCAGCGCAGTGTGGAGTCGTGGAAGCTCAGACGGCGCCGTGGCAACGTGCCTGCGGTAGAAGGCCACAGCCTCCTCCGTTGCGCGTAGCGCCACGGAAAGGTAGCCCTCCGATGCCAGAAGCATCGCGAAGACAGTGAGTGAAGTGGCGAGGTTGGACAGAGAGGCGGCGAGGTTGGGTTCGTGGGCGGCGGGGTTGTCTGTGGCCAGCCGACGCCGGATCTCCACCGCTTCCTGGGTGGTGGTCAGGGCTTCGCTCTGCCGCCCTGCCTCCGCCAGCCGGATACCGAGGTTGGACAGAGAGGCGGCGAGGTCGGGTTCGTGGGCGGCGGGGTTGTCTGTGGCCAGCCGACGCCGGATCTCCACCGCTTCCTGGGTGGTGGTCAGGGCTTCGCTCCGCCGCCCGGCCTCCGCCAACTGAACGCCGAGGTTGGACAGAGAGGCGGCGAGGTCGGGTTCGTGGGCGGCCGGGTTGCCCGCAGCGAGTTGCTGGTGAGTGCGGGCGATGACGCTGGTGAGGCGAAGGGCGAGGGGGGCGATGACGCGGGATGGGTAGGGGAGTGCGTCTGCTGCGGTCTTGACACCTTGGTAGGTCAGGGGGGCGGCGCCCAGGGCCGTGTTCATGGTGTTGAGGACTTGTTCGCTGGCGGTCTTGCGGCCGCTGTTGTAATGGGCAATGGCGGCACGGGCCAGGACGGTGATGAGCTGGGCCTGTTGTCCGGGCGCGGCCGCGCCGAGCAGGGCGGGCAGCAGGATGTCGCCTTCGGTGAGGGTGCGGGAGGCGTGGTATTCGGCGATGCGGTCGGGTTGGAGGGAGCCCCAGTAGCGGTCGCCGTCGGCCGGGTACAGGGAGGCGAGCCACGCAGCGGCGGGTTCCGTCTGGTGGGCGGGCAGGCCGGGCAGGGTCGTGATGACGCGCAGAGCCTCGTCCTTCGTGCCGGCGCCGCACAGGGCGGCCACCGCCACTGCGGCGCCCAGGGTGGGGGCGGGCAGGTCGAGTCTGTAGGCGGGCGAATTGGCGCTGGCTTCCCAGTCGCTGACGTCGATGTCGCCGCCGCCGGGCTGGTGCGGGGTCAGTTTCACGGTAACCGTGTGGGTGGCCTTGCTGCCGCTTTCCTTCTTGCCGCCCAGGCTGATCACGCTCCAGCGCAGTCCGCCGTTGACGCCCTTGGTGCCGGTCAGCTCCAGGCCGAGATCCAGCGTGATCTCCCCCAGGGTGAACAACACCCCCTGGTCCCCCCGGCCCGTGGGGTCGGCGATCCGGTCCTGAGCCTCGGCGACCTGGTCCCGCAGCAGCGTGATCGCGTCCGCCAGGTCCATCCACTCGTGATCCGAACCGCTTGCGTTACCCACCACAGTCCCCCTCCTCATCTTCCTCACCCCCTGCCGTACGGCAGGAGGCGTATCCGGCTACTTCTCCCGGCGCGAACCAGCCGAAACCACGCCACGGCCGTCGCGTTCCCGAGAACCTGTCACGCTCCGGCCCGCCGACGCTCCGGGCCAAGCCCCGGACGCGATGACCCCGTATACCCGGCCCAGGGTTCGCGCCAGCGCCGTACCCGCCGTCCGCGTCTGCGGCCGGCGGGTACGGCGTGCGTCTACGCCCGCCCGTGCAGAGACCCCCGGAACTTGCGCCCCCACTACGGATCGTCGAACTCCCGGTAGCCATAGCGCTTGCGGATCTCCCACGAGTGCTCGTACGCCGTCGGCTTGCGGTCGGTGTACCGCTTGATCACCGAGGCGTCCTCGATGTGCCAGTTGCTCGGCGAGGTAGTCCACCACCTTCCACGGCACCGCCAGCGGGGCCTCCAAAAGGAACAGCCCGACGTAGCGCACCGTGCGCAACTGAAAGGCGAAACCGGTGGCTGTCCGCCCTCCGCAGCGCGATCAGGTCCCGGTCGTCGTCATCCAGGAGAAAAAGCGCTCCAGCTCAGGACGCGTCGGCACCTCCTTGAAGGTCCCGTACAAATCGGCCTGCTCGTCAGTCAGGAATTCCACCGGCACGCAGTGACCATAGCCATGCCACAAGCCCGTCCAGCGGGTTTGCCCGAACTGCCCCACGACCGCCGATCGCTGTGCTAAATGGCCAAGATCAATATCACCGTTGCTGAAAGGGACATGGTGCCCAGCACGAGCGCGACGCGAGCGGCTGACTCTGGCCCCGTACAAAGCGACACGACCCTGCGGGGGACACGGCAACTGCCGCGACTCCCGACGTTCAGAGAACGACAACGTTCAGCACGATTCCCAGCGAGCCGAGCTGGTTCTATCCGAACTGGCCCAGCTCGGTGGCGGGTCCGCCCGCGATCTGAAGTTCCCGACGGAGGGTATTCGTGAAGAGGTTGGGTGGACGCGTTCCGTCGGGCGTGTCGATCGCGTCGTCCCTGTGCGCTTCGCGGTCCTACTGTGAGAACGCGTAGGTCCGGACGGGGTCGAGGTGCAGTTCGTTGGGCCCGAAGCAGTCGGCCGCGAGGGTCGCGACCGGAGCGCCGCAGGGGCAGGCCCGGTTGAGCCCCTCGTCTCCGGTCGGTCCGCAGCACCCAGTGCTGTTCTCCCAGTTGGGCAGGGGCTGGAGGCCGGCGGCGTCGTCGGGGTGCACCAGCACTGTCTGTCGACTGCCCGCCGAGATGACGAACCCTTCCTCCCGGCAGACCACAGGGCCGCGTGACTGAGCTGGCTTCGGGCCCTCCTGATCGTCCTGCTCGACGAAGGGGGGTCCCCAGGGCTCTGGATCGATCGCGTAGTGGCCCCGCGGAACGGTGGAAGGTGCCCGGCGTGTCTCCTTGTCCCGGTGGCGCTCGTTGTCGGAGACGTCAGGGATGGCGGCAAGCTCGGCCAGCTCCGGGGTGATCGCGGTGCCGCACTTGGAACAGAGGAAGGCGGTCATCCCCTCGTTGTAGTGCTCAGGGCTACTGCTTCGCATCCTCGTTTCGCTGCTCGGAGTCGATGTTCGCGACGAAGCGGGCCGCTTCCTGGAAGGCCCCGCAGTCGGTGGCGCGGTCAATGCGCCGCATCTTCTGGTCCGGCAGGTCCGCGAGCTGCGGGGCGTAGGCCGCAGGGAGCAGGCTCTTGACGAGGCGGGCGAGGTTCTGGGCCCTGTGCGCGGCTGCGCGTGGGGTGGGCGGGGGCGGAAGGCGGAAGGTGGAGCCGGCGGGAGGCTTCGTCGAGGGTGGCCCGCGCGCCTGTCGCGGCGTCCGAGTCCAAGGGGACGCTGCGGACCAGCGTGCGCAGATCCGCAGCAACGATCCGGCTGTACTTGGTGAACTGCTCGGATGCGCACAGCGCGACATCGACTGCGGGGAGATCGGGACTCGTCAGGTTCCAGGTGAGGGCCATGTCGATGTTCGCCAGGACCTCGGCCCTGTCGGGCACGACGGGGATCAGCGAAGCCATTCGCCTACCACGTCAGCGGTGAGGAGCTGGAGCTGCCACGCACGGGTGACCACGTGGTTCCGGTTGTGAGCGCCGAGGGTTACGAGGAGTTCGCGGCCGTTCGCGCGTACGTCGTTGATCGGCAGGTTCAGCTCCGTTGCCATCTGGGCGGCCCGCATGCCGCGTGCGATGAGCGGGACGAGGTCGCGTTGTTCGGGCGGCAGGTGCAGCGTCTCGGATTCGAGCAGCGGCGGGCGGGTGATGGCCCTGGTCGCGTAGCCGACGGCGATGGCGGCGGCCGTTTCGCGTACGCCATGCAGTTTGTGCTTCGCCATCTTGAGGTAGCTCGCGGCGGTACTCTCGCGGATCTTGAGGTCCAGCGCGACCACGGAAAGCGTGCTGCCGGCGGCCAGGCCCTCAAGGACCTGTCGCTCTCGGGGCGCGAGAACTACTGTCGCGATGATCATGCTGGCCACTGCTTAACTCCTCGGTGTGTGTGGGTGATCCGCTGGCACAGCGCGGCGTGCCGTAGCTCGTCCGGCGCGGGGGCAGTGGGGCGACGGACACGGGCCCGGGGTGGGTGGCGGCCGTCACGCGATTTCCCTCATCGAACCGGTCGCGGCGAGCCGTTCCAGCAGGGCGTTCGTAGTCCCGGCCATGCGCCGCAGGTGCCCGAGCGCGGTGGCGTAACCACCTGGCAGTTCCTCGGAGCGCAGAGCGCGGGCCCGCGTTACGAGGCCGACCACCTCGGCGTCCTTGTCTTCAGCGACGACGGCGATGTCGACGAGCCTCTTGAGGTCGCCGCGTAGCTGCTCGGCGGTCTCCTCGAACTCGTGCGGGGGCGGGTCCTGGTCGCCGAGCACGTCGCCTACGTCATCCAGAATCGCGTCGAGGGGCTTCAACTCGCGGAGCAAGGAGGCGAGAAGGGCGAGAGTGTCGGCGTTCAGGGCCGGCTTCCACCGTTCGACCGGGCGAAAGCCGGGGCTGTGGGCCTGCGTGGCGGCGGGGGAGCACATCAACAGCTCCCGATGGCGAGCGTGCACCAGGTGGTGGCGCCATCGGCACTGGTGCCCCACGAGCCGTCTCTGCTGTCGGCGATCGCCTGCACGAGGGCCAGTCCGCGGCCGTGCTCGTCGTCGTCGCCGGGGCTCCGCACGGCGAGGCGGGAGGAACCGGGAACTCCGTCGTCCACGCGGATACGCAGGATGCCGCCGTCCAAGAGGTCGACGGTCAGCCTGATTTCCCAGCCCCCGCTGTGCAGGATGGCGTTGGTGATCAGTTCTGAGACGACGAGCGTCGCGTCGTCGGCGACGCAGTCCAGACCGTACGAGGCGAGACGTTCGCGGGTTACGCGTCGCATGGCGCCGACATGGGACTCGTCCACGGGCGCGGGAGGCTCGCCGGGCTGACGTTCGGCGATGCGGAACCGTACCTCCACCAGCCCGCAGTCGCGGATCGCGGTCGGGCGCTGCGGCGCCGGGGCGTTCACCGCTCCGTTCCGATCCGTGCGGGTTCGCTGCTCCTGTGTTCGGGGGTGCAGTCGAGGGAGTCCACCAGGACGCGGGAGCGAGGGCTCCGGGCGGGGACGCGTCGGTGCAGCATTCCGGTGTAGACCGGAAGGTCGGCGATGGACGCGTCGGCCAGGTTCCGGCGGCGGGTCAGGTCGTCGGGAGTACGTCGGGACGTCACTGCGCGCCTCCGCCCGCGATGGGGGAGAGCGTGCCGAGCTTCCTGTAGAGCGCGACCGTGTCATCGGCCGTCAGAACCAGCGGTACGAGAGCGAACTCCGCGGTCCCCTCATGGAGTTCGAGGGGAACCGCGAAGCGTCCGGCTTGGGTCGGCGCCGTTTCGGCCTGGCGTGCGAGGCGGAGGTGGCGCGTGGCGGATGGTGATACGGGCGCGGTGCCGTCTTCGGCCTTCGTGTGACTCTTCGTCATGACCCAGAAAAGTAGGGCCATTTCATTGCGTCAGCCCTGAGAAATATTCAGGGCTGAGTAACGCTCAGGGTTGGCGCGATCACTAAGCGGCAAGTCCGATGTGTGTGGCGACCGCACGCAGGTCATCCCGCCACATGGGCTTCTCCCGCTTCAGCAGGTCGGCCACGGCCTCCCTGACCAGGGACGAGAACACGATCTCTTCGGGGGATTGCGCCTTCAGCTTGCCGAGGATGTGCACCGTGGCGTAGTCGTCGCGATGGACGCGGTTCAGGTTCATCACCTCGATGAGGTACCTCGTCCGACGTTCGAGCGGTAGTTCCGGATTGACCTGGACGTGGTCAGCCGCGCGCAGGGCCTCGGTCGTGTCGCCTTCCTCGGCCTTCAGATGAACCTCGTGCATCGCGAAGTTGGTGGGACCGAAGCACGTGTGCCAGTGGTTGAGGTCGGCCCCGACTCTCTGCACAGCCGCCTTCGCCCCGAGGTACAGGTCCCAGGCCCGGGGTCCCTTTGTCGCCCGTACGGCGGCGACAGCGCCTTGCAGGTGCAGCGCACCGTACGCCGACCAGTGCTCGGGGCCGGCATCGTCGCCCGGCCGGCACTGGTCGATGGTCTGCCGCGCCAGCTCGTAGCTGTCGTCCACGTCGCCCGAGGAGGTGAGCACGCAGGACAGGTTCCAGGCCGCTGCCGCCAGGAGGGCGGGGTCGCCGGCGTTGTCCGCCAGAGCCAGGCCCCGGTCGGCCGCGATCCGGGCGAGGGTGGGCTCGCCCACCCGGCGAAGCCAGATCTGGTGCAGCCCGTAGACGCTGATGAGCTGGCGAAGGACCGAACTCTCCTCCCCCGGTGTGGCGTCCCGCAGGGCCGCGTGCCCCTGCCGAAGGAGATTCGGCAGGCGTTCGCCCACGTCGAGGTAGCGGTCCTCGGCCTGAGTCTCGTACACCGTCCAGGCACCCGTCACGGACTCCTCGAAGTCGTCCGTGGCGACCTCCGCGATCCTCTGCGGCAGGAGGGACGACGGAAGCGAGAGAGCTTGGCGGATGGCGGGGACGTGCTGGTGCTCGGCCCCCGCGGTGGAGATGCCGGACACGTAGCCGCCGGTCAGATCCTCAATGCCGCATCGCAGGGTCTTACTGAGAGCGACGAGAACGGTGACCCGGTCCAGCGGCATACGGTCATTCTCGATCTTGTAGACCCAATTCTCCGACCTGCCGATAAGGTCACCCAAGACCCGTTGGGACATCCCACGGCGCTCTCGGAACCACTTGATCCTCTGCCCGATACTGAACAACTCTCCGTCATACGCCATGGATTGACCATCCGTCGTAGGGGGACAGGGCACGCACGTTCAGCGTATGCCCGCGCGGATTGGTCAGGGGCGATACTGGTTCTCTCTCCTTCGGGAGGGAACTCAACGGTCCTCCTGCGGACATGCGGCCGGGGGATCGCGTATACGCACGAGCAGATCGGCAGGGAGGCCCCTATGCCAGCCCCGTACCGTGGCCTGATTCTCGACTTCGGTGGTGTGCTCACCACCCACATGAGACTGAACGGCGAGGCATTCGAGAGGTCCGAGGGATTGCGGCCCGGGGCTTATTTCGCAGCCCTGGACGACAACCCGAAAGGCGTAGAGATCTACGCCGCTCTTGAGGTCGGAGAGGCCACTCAAGAGGACTGGAACCGCGTCATCGGCGGCATTCTCGGCATCGATCCCACGGACCTGATGCGGCGCGCCCTTGCCAACCTGCATCCGGAGCCACAGATGGTCGCCGCGGCGCAGCGCGCCCGCGCGACCGGCATCAAGGTGGCGATGCTCAGCAACTCGTTCGGGATCGAGCCCTACAACCCCTACGAGGACAAGGGCATGTGGGGAGACTTCTTCGACGCGGTGATCCTGTCGGAGCTGGAGGGCGTACGGAAGCCGTCCCCCGTCATCTACCAGCGGGCGCTCGACGCCTTGGGGCTGACCGGGCCCGAGTGCGTGTTCGTGGACGATCGCGAAGTCAACCTGCCTCCCGCCGAGGCGCTGGGTATCCGGACCGTGCACCACACGACCGACCCCGCGGCGACCGCGCGGCTGCTGGACTCGCTCCTTCTCGACCCGACCCCGGCCTGACCGAAGCGGAGGCTCCATGCGGGACGCGAATCCCTATGAGCGCTCGGCCGGACCGGCCGCGGCGGCGCTGCCGAGCCGACTGGTGGCGGGCCCCGCGGCGTTGTTCGTCTACGGCACTCTTCAGTTCGACGCCGTTCTTTCCGGGCTCATCGGACGCGTGCCCGCGCGGATTCCCGCGGTCGCCTCCGGGTGGCGGGCCGCGGCCCTCGAAGGGCGCGTCTACCCGGGGCTGGTGGAGTCACCCGGCGCAGCGGCATCCGGCTTCCTGCTGACCGGCCTGAGTCTGCGGGAGTGGGTGATCCTCGATCTGTTCGAGGACGATCAGTACGACCTGCGGGAGGTCGCGCTCGCTTCCGGTGCGCGTGGTTGGGCGTATGTCTGGCCGGTCGGAGAGGTCCGGAACGAGGTCCGGAACGGGGTCCGGACCGAGGACTGGGACGCGGACGAGTTCGCGGCCTCGCACCTCCAGGAGTACGCCGCGAGGTGTGTCCGGATCTCCGCGCGACTGGCGGCGGACGCGAGCGAGATCGTCCCGTAGAGGTTCGCTGCCCGTCGCGTGTCTTCTTGCGCTGTCCGTCGTTGCGGAGGCATGACGGTGATTGCTGTATGAAGGGCGATCGGCACCCGAAGCCGGATGTCGAAGCGGCTCTGCGGCGGGCGGAGAGCACGGGTCTGAAGGTCAAACGGGACCAGAACGGCCACCGGTGGGGATACGTCATCTGCTGTCCGTGCTCGGCCAGCACGAAGGTGTGGTCCACGCCGGCGAATCAGGGCACGGAAGGTAAGAAGATCGATGAGTTCACCCGTCGGCACAGCAACTGTGCGTGAGTGGTCGTTCATCCTGTACCCCGAGAACGAGCCGACGCAGGAGCAGTCCGACCGTTTCGACCACGCGGACGCCCTTGCCGGGGGTCAGGTCGGCTGGGAGGAGGACGGGCAGGGCACGCGGTTTCCCTGCGTGGTGGAGGCAGCCCACTTCGACGAGGCCGTGGCGTGGGCCATTGAGCGTCTGGGTGAACTGGGGTTGCCGATCGCGCGGGTCGAGGCAACGGGGTAACTGGTCACGGAGCGTCCAGTTACCTGGCCATGGACGCCGCCGGGGCGGAGGGCCAAGCGGCGAGTTGGAAGCGGGCCGTGCGAGGGTCGTGGCGGCCGACTCGGCAGTCGTCGGCGGCCTTGCCGAGGGCGTTGTTCATGCGGGTGAGGAAGCGGTCGTACTGTTCGTGCCAGAGCACGGCCGAGCCGGCTTCTTGGTAGGCGTCGGTGCGGGCGAAAGCGAGGGCCGTGATCTCGTGGACGAGGTGGTCGTGCTTCGCCCAGCACGGTGGGATGACGTGGTGGGGCTGCCAGGCGTACGTCTGGTTCAGCCAGCGGCATACGGCGTCGAGCCATTCCGGCAGCGGCGCGAGCAGCTCCGGTGGCAGTGTGCCGATGTCCCAGGGCGGAGGGCCGTCCGCTGCTGATCCTCCGGTGGCTCTCTCGGCGAGGTAGTCGGTGATCAGCGCAGGGGGTTCGGGGAAGGGCGCGAGGCGGGCGAAGGGGTTCTCGGTCATGCGGCGGTAGTTCCTCGGAGGGCCGTCCATGTGGCGGCGTGGGTGTCGGCCTGGGTCTTGTGTGCTGCGGCTTGCCTGGTGCGCTCCGTTTTGTTGGCCTCGCGAAGGTCTCGTACGTGGGCCTCGATCTCCGGCCAGGAGTTCCACGTCCACATGCCGTCGAGGCGGGTGATGACCGGGGGCAGGTTGTCGGCGAGGACGAGGGCGTGGCCTTCGTGCAGGGCCTTGATCTCGTCGCTGCGGAGGACCGGTTCCAGGGCCGTGTGTGTTGCGGTCGAGTGGCCGGCGCGGTCGCCGCCGGTGGTGGTTCTGGTCGTACGTACGCGTTCGACCTGGCCGCAGAGTTCGGACATGTCCCGGAGGAACGCGGGGTCTTTGGCGCCGCCGAAGACGACGACGTGGTTGGTGAACGACGCTAGCTCGTTCGCGGTGTCCTCGCCGAAGCGGGCACGGGCGGAAGCCCAGCCTTGGAGGCCGTAGATGACAGTGATGCCGCGTCCGCGGCCGTCGGCGACGCGTTGGCGGAGGGAGGGGATCGGCGCGATGTTCGGCGCCTCGTCCAGGGCGGCCAGCAGGGGTGGGTCGAGCCGCCCGGCTCGGGACGTGAGTGCGTGGGATTCGGCGGTGTCGAGCAGGTCCTCGGTTACGGCTGTGGTCAGTGGGGCTACGGAGTTCACCTCCGAGTCCTTGCCCAGCAGGTAGACGGTGCCGCCCGCGTCGAGAAAGGCGCGGAAGTCCGTCGGGGCCTCGCCATTGCCCTGAAGGGCGTCGATCACCGGCTGGTGGATGAGGGGTTCGAGCGCGGCGTCAAGGGTGGCGGCGGTGTTGCCGACGGTGCGGCTGTCGCCGGTGGTGGCCGTACGCAGCATGTCGGCCCAGCCGGGGCCGGCGCCTGGGTGGGCATGGAGGATGCCGAGCGGCGCGGGGTCGGTCAGCTTGCGGGCCCACTTCAGTACGGTGCCGATGCCGGCGCCGTCGAGCGCGGCGGCGTGGAGGAACGCGGCGAGGATCTTGGCTGCCTGGCCCTTGTAGAAGGCGCTGCCCTCGCTGGACTGAGCGGCCGAGCCGGGGGTGCGGGAGCCGGCGATGAAGCCTTTGGCCCGCATCATCGCGGTCTCGGTGTTCTCCGCGCGGCTGACGGGCGACCACCGGAATCTCGGCAGCGCGGGCGCGATGTTCTGCGGGTCGAAGACCAGGACCGGGCGGCCCTCGCGCCGTCGGGCGTCCAGGGTGAGTTCGACCAGGTCGGGCTTGGTCGAGGTGGCGAGGACCGGTCCGGTCCAGTTGCGGATGGTGGGCGCGAAGAACCGCAGGGTCTTTCCGCTGCCCATCGGGCCGATGACCCGGCACGCCTTGTCGGCCCGGGACCACAGCTCTACGCCCTTGGGACGCTGCGAAGTGCCGAGGGAATAGCCGAAGTCGTGAGGATCGAGAGGGTGGCGCATGACGTGCTCCGGAGCGAGGGGAGGGGCGGTCAGGAGTCGGCTTGGCGGCCCTTCGTTAGGCTCACCGCCGATGTCCGGGCGGGACGGCCTTCACTGCGGACCAGGGACGGGCGGATCTCCGTGGCCTTCAGGACCGTCCTGGCCGACAGATGCCGCTTGAGCTGGGATTTGGCCGCGAATCCGGCGTTGCTGCGGCCCCGGTTCGTCAGAATCCAGACGGTGGCCAGGGTCACCGCGCACACAGCGGTGAGGGCGTACAGAGCCACGGAGATTCCGCTCGGCATGAGGTCCATCAGCCGGCCTTCCGCGCTCGGGCGGCGAGGTAGCGCATCCGCCGGCCGCAGAGCCGGGACAGCGACGCGTCGGGACCGGCACAGCGTGGCGGAGCTGTGTGGAAGGCCAGGTGGAGGTCTTCGGCCGCACGCCAGATGTGGGTGACGGCCGTACGGACGCGGCCACCCGCGGCCGAGTAGTCGCCGTGGTCGAGCACGGCGGCCAGGGCCTTCGTCCGTTGGGCGAGTGCGAGGGCCTCGGCGTGCAGCCGGTCGATGTCTTCTCGTACCGCGTGCTCGTCGGTGGTGACGGTCATGGAGAGGGCGCGCTCCGAATCTGCGGGGAAAGGTACGGCGGCGACGAGGCGGCGGTACGCGCTCATTCGGCGTCCGAGGTGGTGCTGGTGAGGTCCGTCATCGAGCCGGAGGAGAAGCACAGGTGCTGCTCGGCCTCGACCAGGAGGTGTTGGACGCCGGGGTAGATGACCTCGCCGACCTTCCACAGCGCGATCCCACGCCGCAGGCGCATGATGTGCTCCGCCGTCCAGGACGGGAGCCCGAGACGCGACACCGTTGCCTCCGCTTCGGCCTTCTTCTGCGAGTAGATGACGATGGTGTCCGCCATCTTCAGAGCCGCCTGGGTCTCCGGGCTGTCATCGATGTCCGACAGGTGGTGGACGATGAAGATGCAGGACAGGCCGTAGCCCCTCGCGAACTTGAGGAACTTCTCCAGCAGCGAGGCGAGTTGCGGGGTCCCGAGGATGTGCCACGCCTCTTCGCAGACGAGGATGCGCTTGCGCTGTGTGTAGCGGCGGCAGCCCGATTCCGGGTTCGGTCCGAGTTCCCAGGCGCCGGAGTTCGCGTCGACCACGACGCGCTCGTGCCGGCTCGGCTCCGTACCGCACTCGCACAGCGGGCGCAGCCAGACCTCTTCGAGGAAGACGCTGATGACGGCCACGAGGATCGTCATCGCGACGCCACCGGACGGGACCTTGGTCAGGTCGAAGACGATCATGTCGGCGTCGAGGTCCACCCCGAGGCTGGTCGGTCCGTCGAGCATGCCGGTGAGATCGCCGGTCGCGTCCTGCTCGCTTCCGCAGAGCCGGTCCAGTACGTACGACGCCTCCAGGCCGTCGCCGAGGAGTTCGTCCCGCGTCCGCTGCTTCGCTGTCGCGTCGGCTTCCTCCGGTGACCGGAGCGCGGCGGCGACGTCCGCGAGGACCGGCGTACGGCCGAGACCGCCCGCGCGCCGGTGGGCCCGGCGGATCGCGATGCGCAGGGCGGAGCCGGCGAACTCGTCCAGGGCCTTGCCGAGGCCGAGTTCTACGATCGTCCGCACCAGCTCGATCTGGCGCTTGCCCGCGATGGCGGGGTCCATCGGGTTGATGCAGGAGGCGGCGCGCCCGCCGCCCGGGGCGAACTTCACCGGAGCCTTGCCGGTCAGCGAGCGGCCGAGCGCGGCCCACTCGCCCTCCTCCCGCTCCTTCTGCTCCTTGGTGTCGAGCACGACGACCTGACGGCCGAGGCGGATCTGCCGGGCGGTGTAGGTCTTGGTGAGCGCCGACTTTCCCCGGCCGGTGTCGCCCATCACGATCATGTTCCCGCCGGGCAGGCCGTCGCCGAACGCCGAGAAGGGGCAGTAGATGAACGCCTTCCCGCTGTACAGCTCCCGGCCGATGATCGCGCCCGCGGTGCCGAGCGTCGGCGGCGCGATGGGCAGGTAGAGGGCCTGGCTGGTGGTGGTTTCGGTGTGGAGGGGGCGTCGTACGGTCTCGTGTGCCGGCGTCAGGGGGCGGAGGTCGAGCAGGTCGGTCGTCGTCACTTGATGCCTCCGGCGAAGGGGAGTGTGGTGGCGAAGGCCCGCGCGTGTTCGAGGTCGAGCCACTCGATGCGGAGGTGGGCGTTGCGGGCTCGGGAGGCGGTCGTACGTTTCGTACGGTCCAATGCCTCCCTGCTGCGCGCGGAGACGGTGAGGTAGCCGACGACGGCCGCGCCGGCCGCGCCCGAGGCGGCCAGGGCCATGCCGCGTGAGCCGGTGGCGGTGGCGGCGATCATGTCGCGCGGGTCGACGTTCTTGCCGCGCCGGCGGTCGCGCAGCAGCTCGGCCTGGTTGTTGGTGTCCTCGGCGAGCATGCGTTCCACGGCCTTGTCGTTCGGCTCCAGGGCTTGAGTGATCGCGATGGTCCGGATGACGTCGGGCATTCCGATCAGCAGCGGGGAGAGGAAGTCGGGCCCGACGGGGGTGGTCGGCCACGCGGTGACGGCTGCCGTCGCGTGGTACCAGCTCTCGGTGGATCCGGCGGCGCGCGTCGCGACGTACTCCCCGTCCCGGACATCGATGTTGCGCGGGAACGCGTGTGCCTGCGGGAGGCCGGTGTCCCAGATGGCGTGGTCGGGGTCGTACGCGTTGCGGATGAACGCGGTCATCCGGCCCTCGTCCAGCGGGGCGATCACGGAGAGGTCGGCGTCTTCGCAGCGGGCCCACAGCTCCTCCAGGTACGCGGCCATCGCGGCGGCGACACCGTCGTCACCGGCGCCCCGGGCCGCGCCGTCTGCCGCGAGGTCGCGGGTGAACTTGGCGTGGATGGTGACGTAGTAGCGGTGTTCCTCGGCCGAGGTCGACACGGCGTTGGCGAGGGTGTCGTACGAGTCCTTGAGCCACGGCGGGACGGCGGCGGTGGCCGCGGACTCGTCGCGCTGGGCGATGAACCGCTGGTGGGCGTGCGGGTCGCTCTTCATCTGGCGGGCGAGGACCTGGATCCGCTTGACGGGGTGTTCTTCGACGTTGCCGAAGGCGTCGAGCAGTTCGCCCCACCGCTCCAGCGCGACGACCTGCTCGCCAACTTCCTTGCCGCCGAGGCCGGGTGAGGCGATCTCCAGGGTGGCGGTGACGCAGCGGGCCTCGGGCTGGAGTACGACGACAGCGTGTTGGCCGCGTACGGTGACCGGCACCCACGTCATCCCGGCGATGCCCTCCGGCTCGGTGAGGGCGGCGTCCGGCGGCGTACCGTCGCGGCGCACGCCTGCCTCGACGGCGGGGGACACCCACACGCCGCCGGAACGGGCGAGGGCACGGCGGTGGTAGCGCTTGATCCGCCACCAGCGGTAGACGGTACGGCGCTGGGACGTGCCGCGCGGGCGGTACGGGGCGTAGACGACGAGGAGCGCGAGGACGACGGGCAGGACGAGGCCGGCGGCGGCGAGCGCCGTGGCGCCGCTGAGGGCGTAGCCGAGCAGGATGCCGGTGGCCGCACCGCCGCCGAGGACGACTTGTTCGCCGAGGTCGCGGCGGCCGACCAGGCCGGTGGGGCGGTGCTTTCCGAACTGGTATGTGCGAGCGGACATGGGTGGGTCACTGGTCCTTGCTGGGGTTCGGCGGTGATGGCGGGCCCGGCGCGATCGACGGGCCTGGGGCGGGAAGGGGAGGGGAAGCGGGGCTGTTACCGCCGACGACTCCCCCGCCGACGACCGGACCCGATCCCGATCCCGATCCCGGGCTCGGGCCATGGCCGCGAGCGGAGGCCGGTGCCGCGGTGTCCCCGCCCTGCTTCGGCTCGGGACCGCCGCCGGTCGCGGCGTCGGGTCCCTGGGCTCCAGGGGCGCTCGTGGCCTTGTTCTTCGCGAGGTCCACGCCCGCCGTGACGACGGCGGTGACTGGTTCGGCCACGGTGCTGGCACCACTTCCGGCAGCTCCCGTAACGGCTTTTGCTCCGGCCGTCTTGGCGCTCGCCGTACCGGCCTGCCCGCCGACGGTGGCGGACGATGCCGTCGCCTTGCCGCCTGCCGAGGGAGCCGTCGCCGTACCGCCGGCCGACCTTCCGCCGCCCACCAACGCGTCCTGTACGTGCATGCCGAGGGCCCGGTTCGTGTGCGCGGCCGGGCCGTCGACCACGGCGGCCGGACCGGAGGACTGGGCGCTCTTCCGGTCGTGGTGGAGCTGCGCCATCTCGTCCCCGAAGGCGGGCACCCACTTGTAGAGGGTGGCGGAGGCGAACACCGCGAGAAGGAGGATCAGCGCGCCGACGAGCGTCTGGGAGACGGCGTCGGACATGCTGCCCGTCGAGTCGCTGAGGATCGCGCCGCCCAGGCCGAGCAGGGCGAACAAGACCGGTTTGGTCAGGCCGATGGCGAAGATCGCCCCGATCCACTTCTTGCTCTTGCCCCACAGGTCCTTGTCGACCAGCCCCGCGTTCACGAGCGGCCCGAGCGCGACGGCCACGTAGATCGCGGCGCTGCGGATCAGCAGCTCGATCCACATCAGCAGCGCGCCGCACAGCATGATCACGTTGACGACCATCAGCTGGCCGATGCCGTCCTTCGGATCGGCGGCCAGGACCTTGAGCAGGTTCTCAAGGAAGGGTTTGAAGTTGTCGGTCGCGTACGGCTCGAAGACGGCGGTGACCTCGTCGATCGCCTGCATCAGCAGGGCGATGGCCCCCGGCGTCAGCGCGTTGACCACGAACTGGAGGACCAGGAATCCGACCGCCTCACCCACCGCCGTCGTCAGCGCGACCCCACGCACCGCCCGCTTGGCCACGGCGATCAGCCACAGAGCCACCGTGATCAGCGAGGAGGCCGCGAAGATGAGCGCGTACTGCTTGAGGAAGTCGCCGCTGGTCAGGTCGATCTTCGTCGTGCTCTGCATCAGCTCCAGCATCTTCCGCAGGAACCAGATGTTCGCCTCGGTGAGCTTCTGGAGCAGGAACCCCAACGGGTCGGTGGCGAAGTCGACGGCCGCCTTCGCCTCGCACACCATGGGGATGTAGCAGAACGGATTCGCCGAGGCGGACGGCACGAAGACGAACCCGAGGAACACGACGGCCCCGACCACGGTCCCGAGGCGCCGCCCCCACCGATAACCGGCGTCGTCACGGAAGCGCAGGCGCATCGCCGGCACCTCCCACGGACGCGAAGCTCGCGGCTGACGAAGCCTGCTCCTCTGCGGGCGGAGCGGGCACCAGGGGCTCCGACGGGGTGACCGCGAGCGTCTTCCAAGTTCCTTCGGCCCAGGTGAGTTCCACCGCCATACGGAGGAAGGCGACGCGCGGGCGCTGCGTCTCGTCCGTACCCGCGACGCCACCGACGGACGCCGTCCACAGCTCGACGCTCGCGGCCTGGCCGGAGTACGCCACGGAGCGCGTCGCCAGGACAGCGGTCCGCGTGACGAGCGCGCCTCCGTCCACGGTCCTGCCGTCCGCGCCGAGCGCGCGGTTCTCGACGACCAACCGCGCGGTCGTGTCGGCTTCGGACGTGACCGTCCCCAGCACACTGGGGGCGGCCGTGGCATTCAGCATCCGGTGCCGCCAGCCGCTGTCCGTAAAGAAGCGTGGATCGCCGTAGAGCATCGCGGCGCTGGTCGCCGCCGCGCGCGCTTCCCGCTCATTCCGTACGTACGCGGCAGGGAAACCACCCGCACCCACCGCACCGCTCATGACCGGGTCGGCGGCACTGGCCGGTACGTAGTCCGCGAAGTCCCGCGTGACATTGGACGCCTGCCGGGTATCGATCGGAGCGACCAGCCCGCCAGCGGCAGAACTACCCTGCATCTTCCAGTCGTTGTCCTCCCAGACCAGGATGAGCGTCACCGACTGGAAGGCCGCACGCGGCGTCGCGTGCCCGGCCGCATTGCCACGCACAGTGGTTATCCATAGACGGACTGCGGCCTTGTGGATATCGAATCCCAGCACCCGCGCGGAGAGCACACCGGTACGCGCGATCGCCTGTCTGGGATCGGCCTTGGCGTTTTCACCGCGCAGCTCGCCGACCACCCGATCGGCCCTGCGATCGGCCTCCCTGGCCACTGCTGAGGCAGCACTGCTCACACCCAGGACCGACACGGCGCGACGCCGGAAGCTTCTGTCAATGAGGAAGCGCGAACTCCCCATAACTACCGTGTAATTCGCAGCAGCGGCCTTGGCGCCGGCTTCCGTGTGGGGATAGCCGACGGGCACACCATGGACGAGACGGACCCGGCTCTCAACGTTCTCCTGCGCCATGTGCCCCGGGGAGGAGGTGACGGAAGACGGTGTCGCAGTGTCGTGGGTGGAGAGGCTCAGGATCAGCCCGGTCGCAGTGACGGCGGCGACCGCGCCGGCTGCGAGACCCCAGAGTTTCGCTCGGACTCGGACAGGCATGGGTCACACCCCCATGCCGTAGGTGATGCCGACGATCGTGCCGAGGGATGCCACGAGGAAGATGCAGGCCAGACCGCCGACCATCATGCCCTTGCCGCGTGAGCTGTCCATGGTGGAGTGCCCCTCGCCGAACCACCCCTTGCTCTTCCCGATCCCGGCGAGGAAGGCGCCGACCCCGACGGCGAGAACGATGGCGGCGAGCACGCCGAGCAGGACCTTCGCCGTGTTCCCGAGCTTCCCGAACGGGCCCCAGTCCGGCTTGACGCCGGTGACGACATCGGCGCCGGCCGCGAGTGTGGTGTGAAGGGATGGATCGGCAGCAGCAGAGATGAGGGCGTGCATGAAGGTTCCTTCGTTGTGAAATGAGGAAAAAGGGCTACGGGCTACGGGCGCGATCAGCCGACGTGGCGCATCGCGACGATCTGCGGCGTCCAGTAGCTGAGGGGCTTGATCCGTACGACGGCCCCGGTGTGCGGCGCGTCGATGACCTCGTTGTTGCCGATGTACATCCCGACGTGCTCGGGGCCGGCGCTGCCTGGGACGGTGAACAGCAGGTCACCGGGCTGAAGTTGGGAGACGCTCTCGACCGCGGTTCCCGACCGCACCTGTTCGTAGGTGGTGCGGGGCAGGTTCACACCGGCCGAGGCCCAGGCCATCTTGGTGAGCGAGGAGCAGTCACAACCGCCCTGCCCGGAGTACGGCGAGACGCAGTTCCCGCCCCACTGGTACCAGGACCCCAGCGCCGTCCTCGCCGCCGCGATGGCGCGGGCGGCCCCCTTGCCCGCTGGCAGGCCCGGGTTCACGGCGGCTGCCCACTCGGTGGCGAGGGTGCGGATGCTCTTCACGTAGCCGCGCGTTTCCGCGTAGGGAGGAACGCCGCCGTACTTGATCACATTGCCGTCGCCCGCGTTGTACGCGGCGAGCATGTTGTCTGTGGAGTCCCCGGGGACGTCCTTGACCGCCTTGGCCAGTACGCAGTCATAGCGGGCCTGCGAGGCGATCGCATCGGCCGGGTTCAGGATGTCCTTGACCCCGTCACCGTCACCGTCCACGCCGTACAACAACCAGGTGCCCGGCATGAACTGCGCGATCCCGCGAGCCCCCGCAGGCGACTCGGCCTTCGGATCGAAACCGCTCTCGGTATACAGCTGCGCGGCCAGCAGCGAAGCTGTGACCTGCGGACACGTCCCGGCCTGCTTCTCGACGAGCACACGCACCCACCCGGGAACCGGCGCGTCAGCCAAAATGACCCCACCCGGCCCCGAGCCCAACGCCGAGGCACGCCCCGACCCGCCGAGCGTCATCAGCAGAACAACCCCCGCGACCACCAAGGCCACAAGGAAACCCAGCCCGACACTGACGATCTTCATCACCGCAGCCCGCCCCCGTCAGACCCAAGGCAACGCAGTAACGCGCCAACCGCCGCCGACGTACTCCAGCCGCAGCACGAGCTGCTCGCTACTACGCCGTGACGGCCCCGACTTCGGCGTCGTCACGAGGACATACCCCACCCGCACGAGAGCGGACGCGGAGGTCACGGCCGGGGCGCCGTCCGGCACCACGACAGAGGAGATCTCGACCCTCTGCCGCGCCTGCTCCGCGCGCAGGACAGCCCAAGGCGCATCCTGCCCAGGCCGCTCCTGCGCAAGGACATCCACCAACCCACCGGCGGCGAACCCCGCCGCCCGAACACCGGCATCCGCGTACGCCCGATCCCGGCCGTCCCGAGCGTCGTGCTCCGCGTACGCCGAGGTGAACGCACGCGCCGTACGGTCAACGGCGGCAGGCAGGGCCTGGCTCGGAGCCGCGCTCCTCTCTGCAATCACGGTGGTTGGTGAACTGCTGCCGACGGACATGGGACGGGGGTGCGAGCCCGTGGTGTCGATGACTGAGTTGGAGCAACCGGTCGCCAGCATGAACGGGGAAGTCACGGCACCAATCGAGAGGAATATACGAATGAATCGGGTAGAGCAGGGCATGCGGGAACCACGGCCTCGGTACGGATGGAACAAGTAGGTGAGTGGGTGTTACGACTCCAGGGGAACGGTCGCAACACCCCTTCGCAGAAGCGGGGTGGATCCCGCTCCTGCGGTTTTATCAGCATCAACTGCGAATAGTTTTGTGGTCGCGCAAACTGTCGTAGCTCATAACAAATCAATCCACCCTCACGCTGGATAGGCATTGATACGCGGAACCCATGCGCCCAACCGCATTGCGCGTTGGTTGCGCTGCAAGATTGACAGGGGTCTGCGGACAACTCGAATGAGAGGGAAAGGGGGAACTGGTTTCCCGGAATTTCATTCCGGGAAGTTCACTGTTCTGGTAAATGCGGGTGCGCACTCGTCACCTTCGGCTCGCACAGCCGGAGGAGACGGCCTCATCGGCCGGGACGACGGTGCTGCCCTCGATCTTTCTTGACGGTCCGCCGACTCCGTCTGCGGACCGTTTCGCATCCGGTGGCTGAGAGTGGGCAGCCCGGCAGTCAGAGTGTCGCGTCGGGTGGGCGCCAGGTTCCACGGTCCGTGGGATGTTGCCGCTCGCGGACGGCCGCCCCCGCCTCCAGGCCATCGTCCCCCGGCCGGTGACCGACCCGCTGGCGGCCTGCGCGACGGGGATGGTGCTGGTGGGCGGTTGGCGCCCCGGCGGAGACCAGAGCCGCGCTGCTTGCCGTGCCCGGCGTACGGGACGCCCTCGTGGTCCCGTGGCGAGACCACCGGGACGTACAGCGCCTGGTGGCCTATGTGGTCGCCGACGCCTCCGATGTGGCCCACCTGCGCCGTCTGCTCTCCGCCACCCTGCCCGCCGCTCTCGTTCCCGGCGTTTTCGTCGCACTCGACCGTATCCCTCTGACGGCGAACGGCAAGCCGGACCGATCCGCTCTACCGGAACCCGAGACGCCTGCCGACCGCGCCTTCCTTGCCCCGAGCACTCTCGTCGAGCAGACGATCGCCGACATCTGGTCGCAGGTACTGGGCCTGGAGCGGGTGAGCGCGCACGACAACTTCTTCGACTACGGCGGGGACTCCTTGCTGACCATCAGGGTGATCGGGGCGGCACGCCGCCGTGGTCTGCCCCTGACTCTGCGGATGTTGTACGAGTACGACACCCTGGCCGCCCTGGCCAAGGCCGTCGACTCGCTGACGGAAGGACAGAGCATGACGACCGAGATACCTCCACGCTCCGGGGTGGCCCGGCCCGTCCCGTTGCCACAGACCTTCAGGGAGGAACTCCAGGAGGTCATGAGGGCCCACCACGTACCCGGTGTGAGCATCGCACTGCTGCACGGCGGCGAGGTGGTGTCCGTGGAGGGGCACGGAGTGACGGCTGCCGACCACCCCGAACCTGTCACCTCCCGCACCGCCTTCCAGGTGGCCTCGGTAAGCAAGCACGTCACGATGCTGGCCGTGCTCCAGCTTGTCGGCGACGGTCTGCTCAACCTCGACGCCGACATCAACCGGTACCTCACCACCTGGCAGGTCCCCGGCGGCGCCAGAATCACCCTGCGCGAGCTGATCAGCCATCAGTCTGGCCTCAGTCATGTCGCCCCGACCAACTACTTGCCCACCGAACTCATGCCGGAGATCCCCGAGATCCTGGCCGGCCACTCGCCTGCCACCAACGCGCCAGTGCACGCCGAGCACCTGGCGGGCACCGTCTTCAAGAAGTCGAACATCAACTTCTCGGTCCTGGAGCAGTTGCTCCTCGACGTCACTGGTGAGCCCTTCGAGTCGATGATGCGGCGCCTCGTTCTGGACCCGCTGTCCATGGCCGACAGCACCTTCGACCAGAATCACCCCGTTGACGCGTCCGTCCCGGTGGCTGTCGGCCACGCCACCGATGGCACGCCGATACCCGGCCGTTGGCGCATCCGCAACGAGGTCGCGGCCGGCGGGCTGTGGGCGAGCGCCGACGACCTCGCCAAAGTGGCGCTGGAGATACGCCGCGCATACCTCGGCGAACCCGGCACCCTGCTGAGTCGCCCACTGGCGCAGCAGATGCTGACGATCTGGCATCCCGGCAGTTTCTACGGCCTCGGCACCGTCGTCGACATCACCGGAGGCGATCTGGAGTACGGGCACGGTGGCCGTACCGTCGGCTACCGCGTGGGCACCTTCACCCGCGTCGACAGCGGCGAGGGCCTCATCGTGCTGACCAACTCCGAGAACGGCAAACAGGTCAACACCTTCGTCGCGGACGCCGTCCGGCGGGCGGACGGCGGCCTCGGAACGGGGGAGATGATCACCACATGGGCTCATGCCGACGACGAGCCGGTGGAACGGGGGACATCGGGTGAATGAGGCGCTCGAAAAGGCAGTGGGGAAGCGCCCGGACAACGAGGCCACCGCAGTACTTCTGCGGGTCGAAGGACCGCGGGGCCCCTGGTCGGCGGCTTCCGGGGTGGCCGACCTCACCACCGGCGAGAAGGCCCGCCACGACCACAGGTTCCGCATCGGCGGAGTCACCAAGACCTTCGTCGCGGCGATCGTGCTCGGGCTGGTCGACGACGGCCTGATCGACCCGGACGAACCGCTCCAGCGTCACTTGCCCGGGCTGCTCAAGGAGCCCGTGACGGTACGCCAGCTCCTCGACCACACCAGCGGACTCGCTGACGACAGCGACGTCCGCTACAACGACACTCCCTGGTTCCTGCGCCACCGCTTCGACGTCTTCACCCCGGCCCAGCTGATCGACCTCGCTCTGCGGGAGCCGCTCACCTTCGCCCCCGGCACCCGGCAGCAGATCACCCGTGCCAACTACGTGGTGGCGGGGATGCTGGTCGAGCAGCTCACCGGACGTCCGTACGCACAGGTGATTGAGGAACGTATCCTGCGCCCCCTCGGGCTGACCAGGACCACGCTGCCGGGCACCGACCCCACCATGCCCACACCGCACATCCGTGGCTATGAGAACGAGGTCGACATCACCGAACACAGCCCGACGATTCACGGTGCCGCCGGCGAGATGATCTCGTCCGTCCCGGACCTGGACCGGTTCCTGACAGCCTTGTTCGGCGGCGAACTCCTCACCGGGGAGAGCCTCGCGCACATGTTCCGGGTCCCGGACGTCCCCTACGTTAGAGGCGGCCAGGCATTCTGCGGCGCGGGACTCGACAGCATGGTCCTGCCCGACGGTACGACGGTGTGGGGCATGGCCGGCGTCGTCCACGGCTATCTCGGCGGAATGGGGGCCACCCGTGACCTGGAGCGCCGAGCCGTCTACATGATGAGTCCGCGTACACGAGGTGACCTGCGGGTGCCACCGACGGTTCAGTCGCTCCTCACGGCGGCCCTCACACCCGGCCGCTGACACCCCGGATGGCAACGGCCGAAGACCGGCGCGGTGCCCGAACAGAGCTACCGCGCCACCTCGTCGGGACAGGTCCGACGCCTGGGGACGCCTCCCCGGGCGTCCCCAGGCGTCGTGCCTGCGTCCCGCGCGGGCGACGAGGGCTGCCGCACGACGTGGGGGCCGACACCAGGCTCGGGCTGAGGAGGGGAACGCCTGGTGCCGGGTTGACGGGTCACTCCTGTAAGCCCGCCAGCTCCACCGCCCTGCGGCGCAGGAGGAGGCCGGCCGGGGCCACCGCCGCGACGACGGCGAGCACCGCGCAGGCGGCCACGGTCGCAGCGAGCGTCGCCCACGGGATCTCGATCGATGTCCACACCGAGAGCAGGCCCAGCGCGCTCCACATGCCCATCAGATTGAGCACGGCGACCAGCGCTCCCAGCACGCCTCCGAGCACCACCACCATCAGCGCCTCGGCACCCACCAGGCGCAGTACCTGCCCCTGGGTGGCCCCGGCCAGGCGCAGTACGGCCAGATCGCGGGCCCGGTCCGAGGTTGCCATGACCATGGTGTTGGCCAGCGAGATGCCGGTGTACAGCAGGGCGATGCCGAGGACCAGCAGGAAGCCCATCTGAGTCGTCCGGTTGGTTTCTGGGTACGCCGCCTGCACCCACTGTTCATTGGTGGTCACCTCCCCGCCCGACACCCCCACCGCGTCCCGCAGTCCAGCGGCGGAAGCGGCCGCGTCGGCGCCGTCCGCGAGGCGTACGTCGACCCGGTCGACGGGCGCGTTGGGAGCGTTGCGCGGCGTGACGTAGACGCCGTTGCCGCCGGTGCCGATCGCCATGACCGCGGCGATCTTCAGGGGCTTCTTCGTGCCGTCGCCGAGCCAGACGTCCACGCTCTGCCCGACGGCGCGCCGCTCCCATTCCTCGTTGACGATGATCGAGTCGTCGTCGAGGTCGCTCACCTTTCCGGCGATGACCGGCAACCGGGTGGTGCCGGCGAGCAGACGGGGATCGGTGGCGCGGGCTTCGGACTTGATGAGCGCTACGCCGTCCTCCAGGACGTACACGGCACTCGACGAGGTCGCGGAGACCTCGGCGCCGGGTACGGCGCGCAGCTTCTTCAGCGTCGCGTCGTCGAAGCCCGCGTTGCCCGCAGAGGTGACCACGAAATCGGCGGTCGTCTGTTTGCGGACTTCGGTGGCCTTTGCCTCGTTGAGGGTGGCCGTGGCGCCCAGCAGTGATCCCGCCAACGCCACCGTGACCAGGACGGGCGCCGCGACGGCGGCTGTGCGCCGGACACCAGCGGCGGCGTTCTCACGCACCAGCATTCCTGTGGCGCCGGGCAGCTGGGCGGGCAACCAGGCGATCAGCCGGGCCAGCGGACGCACCAGCACCGGCGCGAGCAGTGCCACGGCGGTGATCAACGGCATCGGGCGGCTCACATAGGTCTTACGGTGCAGCAGGTCGCTCGGGTCCGTCATCAGGGCCAGGGCCAACGTCACGACGGCGGTCAGCAGCAGGGCCGAGCCGAGCAGCCAGCGGCCCCACGTCATCGCCCGGGCGTCCACGGCCGCCTCGCGCAACGCCTCGGTGGGGCCGGTGCGTCCAGCCCGCCAGGACGCCGCCAGCACCCCGGCCAGGGAAACGAGCAGGCCCGTCCAGAAGGCCATGTGGTACGGCCAGGTGAAGTCGCCGATGGTGAACCAGCGGGGTGCGAGGCCCTCGTCGACCGCCCACTGGGCGAGCTTCGGCGCCCCGTAGGAGCCGAGCACGCATCCGGCCGCCGAGGCGAGCACACCGATCAGCACGGCCTCGAAAACGACCATGCGGCGAATCTGCCCGGGGGTCGCCCCGGCCGTGCGCAACAGCCCGAACTCGCGTCGGCGCTGGGCGACCGCGAACGCGAAGGTCGACGCCACCACGAACACCGACACGAACCCGGAGACACCTCCAGCTGTGCCGAACATCGCGTTCATCGCGGTGAGAGCCTCGCTGTCCCGGTCAGGGTCAGCATCGGCGTACCGGCGAGCGTCGCCTGTGAGTACCTGGACGTCGTTGCTGCCGGCCACCGCCGTGCGCACGGCTGCCGCGTCCGCGTCGACGGCGAGCTGGAGGCTGCGCGGCGCCAACTCGGCGGCCCGGGCATCGGTGTGGAAGACGGCGTTCTCGAAACCGAGTCCGGCCACGGTGCCGACGACCCGTACGGTGCCGGTGTCGGTGCGCACCTGCATGCCCGGCCGGGCCCAGTCGCCGCTGACGACGACCTCGTTGGCGGCCTTCGGCGGGCGTCCCCCGTCGAGCCGGTAGGACGCGAAGGCGGCGGTTGACCAAGGGTGGCCCACCAGACCGTCCGGGCCGCCCTGGGCCTGTACGGTGAACGATCGGTCCTCGACGACGGTTCCGAGCTTCTTGAGCTTGGCGACCACGATGTCGGGCACGGCGCGCGGCTGCGCGAGTTTCTGCGTTCGCTCGCCGATCAGGGTGGACACCCGCAGCGTGTCCACGCCCTTGACAACGACCGGTGCCACAGCGAACCGTTCCGGTCTGCGGTCGGGCGCATCCAGCGAGGACGCCAGGGCCAGCCCCATGACGGCGATCAACGCCACGCCCAGCGAAAGCGCGACGAAGGTACCGACGAAGGTGACCCAGCGGGTACGCAGAGTGCGCAGTGCGGTGCTCAGCACGGAGACGCCTCCAGCTTGGTCATGCGCGCGGCGATGTCCTCGGCACCGGCGCCGATCAGCTCACCGTTGACGCGCCCGTCGACGAGGAGGACGACGCGGTCGGCGTAGGAGGCGGCGACCGGGTCGTGGGTGACCATGATGATTGTCTGCCCCTCGCGGTCCACCATGCCGCGGAGCAGGGTGAGCACCTCGCGGCTGGTCTGTGAGTCGAGCGCACCGGTCGGCTCGTCGCCGAACAGCACCTCAGGGTGCGTGATCAGCGCGCGGGCCAGGGCGACCCGCTGCTGCTGGCCGCCGGACATCTCCGTCGGCCGGTGCCGCGCCCGATCACCCAGTCCCACCTGCCCCAGCACCTCGCGGACCCGAGCCTTCGCAGGGCGCCGACCGGCCAGCCGCAGCGGCAGGGCCACGTTCTGCTCAGCGGTGAGAGAGGGCAGCAGGTTGAACGCCTGGAACACGAATCCGATGCGTTCCCGGCGTAACCGGGTCAGCTTGGTCTCGCTCAGCTTCGTCAGATCGGTCCCGCCGATGGTGACAGTGCCCGACGTGGGCCGGTCGAGGCCGGCGGCGCACTGGAGCAGGGTCGACTTGCCGGAGCCGGACGGACCCATCACGGCGGTGAACGTCCCCGTCGGGAAGGCGAGCGATACCTGGTCGAGGGCGGTGACGGACATGCCGCCCGCGCCGTAGCGCCGGGTTACGGCGTGCAGTCGGATTGCGTCGTTACTCATGAGTTCCCACTCGTGTCGGTGCCGGTCCTCCCGCACACTCGGGCGGGACGAAAACTTCTGGAAACGGTGCTGAAGCGCTCATTGTTGGGGCGGCGGGGACGCCTGGGGGCTGTGACAGTGACAGGTGTCCGCCGTCGCGGGACCCTGCGCACCGGTTGTCACCCGGGCCCGGCCGACCCGATGACGTAGCCGATCAGGACGAAGGCCGACGCCCAGATCGTGCTGCTGAGCACGGACCACAGCAGGTAGCTGCGCAGGGGAATCCCAGCCGCCCCGCACAAGGCCGGTACGAGGGTGCGCAGGACGACGGTGAAGCGGCCCACGAACACCGCACTGGCGCCCCGGCGCTCGACCAGCCCCAGAGCCAGCCCGGCGTACCGGCTGGGGCGGGAGCGGGCCCCCAGGCGGTCCGTCAGCCGCCCTTGCCAGCGGCGTCCGACGGCATACCCTGCCAGGTTTCCGAGCACAGCACCGGTGAAAGCGGTCAGCAAGGTCGCCTCAACCGCGACGTGACCGTGCCAGGCAAGCGTTCCGCCCATCACCGCCGCGGTCTGCCCGGGCATCAGCGCGCCGATCGCCGGAAGCGCAGCCTCCAGCGCGGGCAGCAGCAGCACCGCTGCGAGGATGCCCAAGCTACCGTGCGCCAGCACCTGTCCAGCCGGCCAAGTCGCCATGGGGTGCCTCCTCCCTCGTCTCCGTGATGCTTCTACGAAACCGCGAGAGGCCCGCACGACGCACTGTGGCAGGGGCGAGACTTGAGGTAGGGCCAGGCCTACCCCACGGCGTCGGCCCAGCTCACCCCGAGCTGCGCCCACTGGCCGACATCCTGGGGCGAGCGACGCGCCTCAACCCGCCGCAGCAGCTCCCTCTCCGCAGGAGACTCATCCAGGCTCGCCGCGGTGAGACGGAGCAGGGGATGGAAGCGGTAGCAGGGTGCGCCCATGGCGTCGATGCCGCACACCTCCAACAGTGATGCCTCGACCAGCCGCTCCAGGAATTCCTCCGCCACGTCTTCGAGCAACCCGAGCAGCACCGCGGCCCGCACCATGGTCAACTCTCTCTCCGAGTCGACGGCGAGTCGTCGGATCAGCTGCAGATCAGGCGCCGGCCGTTGCTGGAGGGCCGTGGACAGCGTCCGCCGTATGTCGAGCGTGCCCACCCGCAACTCATCGAGCCGGGAAGCCGGATCGGCAAGGCGGCGGGCGATCCGCGCCATCGGCCAGTGCGGCCGGGCTGCGAGGCGGGCGGCCGCCGCCCGCAGAGCCAGCGGTAGCCGCCCGCAGGCATCAACGACGGCGTGGGCCGCCTCGGGGTCCGCGGCGATCCGGCTGTCCCCGGCGATCCCGGCCAGCAGGGCCAGCGACTCCTCGGCCCCCATCGGGTCCAGCACCACGGTCCACGAACCGGGCACCGCGGAAAGCCGGTTCCGGCTCGTCACCAGGACGGCCGCGTCCGTCGTGGTCGGCAGCAGCGGGTCCAGTTGCAGCTCGCTCGCCGCGTCGTCCAGCAGGATCAGCAGCCTTCGACCCGCCGTCCGGGCTCGGTATCTGTGTACCAGCTCGTCCGTCCGGGCGGGCTCGCCGGCTGGCGTCAGCACGTCCTCGGAGGTGTCACCGAGTCCCCGTAACAGTGTGACCAGTATCTTGTCGCCGTCCACGACACTGCCGTCGTCGTTGCGCAGCCGGGCGTACAGCAGGCCATCGGGGAACTCCCCGGCCACGGCGTGCGCGACCCGGCCGGCGAGCGCGGTCTTGCCGACGCCGGGCATTCCGGTGATCAGCAGTCGGCGAGGCTGGAACGCAGCACGCCGATCCGCCGACGACGGCGTCAACCGTCGGCACAGCTCGTCGAACTCCTGCTCACGGCCCGTGAAGTCGGCCGAGACCACCGGCATCATGGCAATGGGCGCGGCCACCGGCGGCGTACCGGACGACAAGTGCGGTTCCTGTTGCGGGAGGGTGCTCAACTCTCCGCTCAGCACGGCCTGATAGGTGGCCGCGAGGTCGACCCCGGGGTCCACGCCCAGCTCCTCCGCGAGCACCTCGCGCCCCTCTTGATAGGCGTGCAGGGCCCCGGCCTGTCGCCCGCAGCGGTACAGCGCGGTCATCAGTTGCGCGCGCAGCCGCTCACGCACCGGGAACTCGCTCACGTACCGCATGAGTTCCGAGGTCAGTCGCTCGTGCCGGCCGAGTGCGAGCTCGGCCTCGATCCGGTGTTCCAGAGCACTCATCCGGATCTCCTCCAGCTGCGGCAGCTCCGCCTCCGCGAGGTGCGCAGTGACATTGGCCAGCGCCGGGCCCTGCCACAGGTCGAGGGCCTTCCCAAGGGTTTCGGCGGCCTTCGTGAACTGCCGTTCCTCCAGTGCCCGGCGCCCGAGCCGTTCCAGGCGCTCGAACTCGATGACGTCGACGTGCGCTCCGGCGGCAACCAACTGGTAGCCGGGCTGTCGGCGGACCAGATCGACCCCGGGGCCCAGGAGTTTTCGCAGCCTCGAAATATAGGTGTAAATCTGAGCGTTCCACGTGGCCGGCGGATTCCACCCCCACAACAGTTCGCTGAGCCTCCCGTCACTCACCACTCGCCCTCGGGCGAGCAGCAGCGCAGCCAGTACCGTGTGCGCCATGGCGCCTGGCATCGCGATGCGACGCGCCCCGTCTCTCGCCTCGACCGGACCGAGAAGCTGGAATTCCATGTAAACCCCCCACTGGGTTCAACCACAGCCGCACGAAGGCGGCGGCAGCCGGATCAGAACATCGGAGTGTCGGCCTCACGGCCCGTGCTTGCGTTGGAAGTTGAAGGAACGGCACCTGCCCGTCGGCGGTAACCTTCGGGGGCAAGTCCCTGCGGCCTCTGCCTCGTGATCTCAGCGGGGCGGCTGCGTGAGCCTGTGGCCTCCTGGCCCAGTACGGGGGCATGGCTAGCCCTACCCCCGGTCTAAGCCCTGGACCGATGGCACCGGAGGCGTGCACCCCCTACGGTGATCCCCATGCACCCGCGGAATGTTTGGGAGGCCATGTCCCGGCCGGGCTTCCTGCTGTCGGCCTGGCCCTGGCGCTCGGTCGCGTACCTGCTCACGGGGGCAGTGACCGGTGTCGCCGCCTTGGTGGCGATCCTGGTGGTGGTGGTGGTGTGCGGGGCGCTCGCCGTCATCGTGGTGGGGATCCCTCTGCTCGTCGTGATCGCCCTCAGCGGGATTCCGGTGGCGTCGGTGGAGCGGCGCAGGCTGCGCCTGATTGACCGCGATCCTGCGTGGGGTCAGCATGGCGAGCCGACTGCACCAGGACTTTGGGCTTGGTTGACCACCCGGCTGCGCGAGCAGGCGACTTGGCGGGAGCTCGGGTACGCGCTGCTGTTTGCCGGGTTGCTGTGGCCGGTCGACGCTCTGGCGATCACGATTGCCCTGCTCTTCCCGCTGTCCATGGTCGCCACCCCGTTGCTGATGGCCACGGTTGGCGGCGGCCACGAGACGAAGGTTCTCAAGCAATGGACGGTCACCACGTGGCCGACCGCGTTCGGCGTCGCCGTGTTGGGCCTGCTTCTCATGGGTCTGTGCTGCTACGTGCTTGGTGTCGCGGCGGGTGCCCGCGCTGAGTTGACCCGGCTGCTGATCGCCTCCCGCGAGGGTGAACTTGGTGCCAAGGTGGTCGAATTGGCCAGCTCCCGCTTCCGGTTGGTGGACGCCTTCGAGACGGAGCGGCGCCGCATCGAGCGCGATCTGCACGACGGTGCCCAACAGCGGTTGGTGGCCCTGACGATGGCCCTTGGCCTGGCCCGGCTGGACGCACCGCCCGGTACACTCGCCGACCAGCTCGCCAGGGCCCACAATGAGGCGGGCAAGGCACTCGAGGAGCTCCGCGAGCTCATCCACGGCATCCACCCCAAGGTCCTCGCGGACTATGGCTTGCAGGCCGCGGTCGCCGACGCCGCGGACCGCTCCGTGGTCCCTGTGGACGTCGACCTCGAACTGCCTGGCCGACTGCCGCGGGCGGTCGAGTCCGCGGCGTATTTCGTGGTCTGCGAAGCGCTCACCAACGTCGCCAAACACAGCGGGGCCGACCACGCGCAGGTGAGCGGCGGTCACCGAGACGGCCGCCTGTTCCTCCAGATCCGCGATAACGGCGGGGGTGGTGCGGACACTTCAGCCGGTAGTGGACTCACCGGCCTTGCGGACCGGGTGTCCGTTCTCGATGGCAGACTTGCCCTGTCCAGTCCGCCGGGTGGGCCGACCCTGTTGCTTGTGGAGTTACCTTGCGAGTTGACCATGGCAGCCGATCGCTCCGCGTAGTGCTGGCCGAGGACAGCGTGTTGCTGCGTGAAGGACTCATTGGCCTGCTCAGCCGCTGCGGTCACGAGGTGGTGGCTGCTGTCGGGGACGCGGAGGCGCTGGTCGCTGCGGTCGAGGAGCACGCCCCCGACATCGTGGTGACGGACGTGCGCATGCCGCCCGGTTTCCAGGACGAGGGGCTGCACGCGGCCGTGAGTCTGCGCGAGCAGCGGCCGAGGTTGCCGGTCCTGGTTCTCAGTCAGTACGTGCAACGAACTTACGCCTCCGAGCTCTTGGATTCTGGTGACGGCTCGGCGGTCGGCTACCTGCTGAAGGACCGTGTTGGCCAGGTCGAGGAGTTCGTCGATGCACTTCTCGAGGTCGCGGATGGCGGGACGGTGGTCGACCCCGAGGTGGTGCGCCAGTTGCTTCGCCGACGCCGCGATCCGCTGAGTCGGCTCACGCCACGCGAGCGCGAGGTTCTGACACTGATCGCTGAGGGTAAGTCCAACGGCGCGATCGCAAAAGAGCTGATGGTTTCCGAGGCTGCGATCGGCAAGCACATCAGCAGCATCCTCACCAAGCTGGACTTGCCTCCGGCCGACGAGACCCACCGCAGAGTGCTGGCCGTCCTGACGTATCTGAGGGCCTGACTGGTGGTCCAGGCGTACCTGAGCCACCGTTCGGCCTATGAGACGGGCCCGAGGCGCCGTCCGGTCGCGTGCCCGCCGTTTCGATCTCCCAATACGACACCCGCGTTGATTGAGTTGTGATGACATTTACGGAGTCCCTGATGCGGTCCGGGCCATGGTTGAGACGACCTCTTCCTCGCGGTGCTGGTGATGTCTCCCGCATGTGTCTTGGCGGGCATAGAGATGCACATGGAGCGGCAACGCTGGTGTCGTCGATGCAACCTTCGGACTTCAGATGTCGGCGACCAATACATGACCTTGCGAGCCTCAGAGGCCGGGGTCCGCCTGCTTCCGGCAGGAAGAGGGGCGCTCTACAGTGAATGGAACGGGCAGTTGAGCCGTATGCCGGACGCCCTCTGATCACTGAAAGGTGAAACTATCGCCTTCTGTCGATCCGTTCAAGTGCCTAGATTTTTCTAATCAACCAACTCTGTGGAGGACCTGTGCCCGACCGCGTCTTCGACGGCAGCAAGCTGCGCGATCGCCGTGTGGTTAAGCGTCTGTCGCAGGCCGATCTGGCGACAGGCTTGAACGTCAAGACGAACGCCGTCTACCGCTGGGAGAGCCAGCTGGCCACGCCGCCGCAGGAACGCTTGCCGACGATCGCCGCGATGGTCGGAGCCGAACTCAACGAGCTCTTTCCGCGGCTGGAGCCGCCCAACCTCGCCGATCTGCGCTGCGACGCCGGCATGAGACAGTCGGACACCACGTGCTACACCAACTCCGCGTCGCCGATGCCGATCCGCGCAGCCGAACAGGGAAAGCGAGTGTTGTCCGATGAGGCGGTGACTGCGCTGGCAACCGCGTACAGCGTCACCCGCGCAGAACTGCTGGCCGCACAGAGACGCTCGTTCGGTCACGACGTACCGGCCGTGAAGCCGGTGAAGAAGGCGTCGCCACAGGCCGTCGACTCTATTGCAGAGAAGATCAAGTACCTGCAGACAGAGGTCCAGGATGGGGCTGTGCCCTCGGACGCGGACCTTGCCTCGTCCGGCAACTGTAAGAGCGGCCGGTCTCTCCTGACGGAAGCCCTGGTCAGGGATTTGCGCGTGGGCACGCTGCCGACTGCTCCGGACGACGTTCTCGATGCCCTGGCGCTGGCGTTCGGCGTCCCTCCGGTGTTCTTCCGCAGTAGTGATCCGGAGATCGACCGCTTGGTCGTCTCGGCGCGCGCTGTGCGCCGCCAGTTCACGATCATGGCCGCGCGCGGCGGCGAGGGGGAGATTTCACAGGAAGCGCGGGACCAGCTCCGTGACTTCATCAGCCACACCATGGCGGAGATCCTCGGCTCTGATGGGAACGGCATGCCGTAGCAGTCGCCCCCACCGCCGACATCTCCTAGTACTCCAGCAGGATTTCGCTGTCTGAGCTGCGGGTTTGGCTGGGCTGCCGGAGTGTAGCGGGATGTGGAACGGTCGGGGGTGGTTTCACGGGGGCCGTCCCTCGATCGTGCGACAACGCCGCACGTAATGACAGCGACGGGGAAAGTGCCCCCGTGTGATGACCGAGCGTGCTGCCGAGCAGTGGGACCTGGAACTGGACGACCTCTTCGTGACCATCGGCCACCGTTTCGGCCGTGTGGAACTGCGCCGCCGCATGCGGGACTACGTGCGCGGGCTGCTCGCACCGGTGGCCCGCAAGAACAGCTGGCAACTCGCCGAGCAGGCAGGCCACTCGACTCCCGACGGACTGCAGCACCTGCTCGCCGGCGCGAAGTGGGAGTCCGAGGACATCCGCGACGACCTGCAACAATACGTCGCTGACAAGCTCGGGGAAGACGACGGAGTCCTCATCATCGACGACACCGGCTTCATCAAGAAGGGCACCACTTCCGCCGGGGTCCAGCGCCAGTATTCCGGGACCGCCGGCCGCACCGAGAATTGCCAGATCGGCGTCTTCGCCGCCTACGCCACCGTCCACGGTCGGGCTCTGGTCGATCGCGAGCTGTACCTGCCCAAGTCCTGGACCGAGGACCGCGAACGCTGCCGCCTGGCGAAAGTCCCGCACGAGCGGACTTTCGCCACCAAGGGCGAACTGGCCCGGCACATCGTGCTCCGCGCGCTCGCCTCACCACTGCCCGTCGCCTGGGTCACCGCGGATTCCGCCTACGGACAGGAGAGCCGCTTCCGCCGGCTCCTGGAGCAGTCGGGCGTCGGCTACGTACTGGCCGTGCCCAAGTCCCAGTTCAGTGTGGGCGGTCCCCGCATCGACGGCCTGTTCGCGCAGGCGCCGGACGAGGCATGGGAGAAGATCTCCTGCGGTGACGGCGCGAAGGGCCCGCGCGTCTACCACTGGGCGGCGGTGCGGCTGCCGGCTGTCGCCGAGTTCGACCACCAGGGCGAGGTTCCTCACCGGATGCGGTGGGCGCTGGCCCGGCGCAGCATCCGCAAGCCCGACGAGATCGCCTACTACCTCGCCTACGCCCCGTTGGAGACGACCGTTGTGGAGCTGGTGCGGATCGCCGGGTCGCGCTGGGCGATCGAGGAGTGTTTCCAGGCTGCAAAGAACGAATGCGGCCTGGACCAGTACGAAGTCCGGCGTTACCCGGGTTGGTACCGGCACATCACTCTGGCGATGCTCGCGCACGCCTTCCTCGCCGTCACGGCACACCGGGCCCGGGAAAAGGGGGCGGGACCGGTGAGGCCGCCGGGGCCGTCGAGCTCACTGTGGCAGAGGTTCGGCGACTCCTGGCAGCTTGTCGTCCCCAACCCCCGCACCTGCTCGGACGCCGAGGCCGACACCACGCGCTGAGCTGGTCGAACTGGCGCCGGCGACGCCAAGCAGTCGCCCGTCGCTGTCATTACGTGCGGCGTTGTCGCACGATCGAGGGACGGCCCCCGTGAAACCACCCCCGACCGTTCCACATCCCGCTACACTCCGGCAGCCCAGCCAAACCCGCAGCTCAGACAGCGAAATCCTGCTGGAGTACTAGCTTTTGTTTGCGCCGGTACCTTCTTCGAGGCGTCCCGCCCGGTTGTGGCCTCGGGCACCTCGGCGGCGGCATGGAGACTCTGCGTGCTCGGGTCGGCCAATCGCCCCCGGCCCTCACGCACCTGCCAGCGCAGCAGGTCGTCCGCGCTGCACATCATTCGGCCCTGTCTGTGAGGTCGTCTACGAAGATCGGATGTGCTGGCATCACTTTGATTGTTTTCGGGGCAGGTTTATTGATTACTTTGTGGATCTCATGATGCAGATCTGCCCACATTACAGTGAGATCTTCAGGGGGCGGTCCTGCATCCAGGAAGGCGATGGGGACTGGCCTGCCTTGCACCTTGCAGGAACTCCACATAGTCGCGTTCAAGATCTGATCAGCCAGTTTCCCCACGCCAATCGGTGACACCGCGCAGAAGTCGAGACGGGCGTAACTGGCCTCCTTGGCCGCGTGGCCGATCGCTTGAAAACTCCGCCGAAGTTCGCTGGTTGAGGAGTCTTGCTGCTTCGCCGCCTGAAACGCGAGAGAAGCCGTGAGCCACATCTCGATGAACACGCGGAACTTTTGGTAGGCCGCCAAAAAGTCAATGTGATCGGGATGCATAGCGAGAGCGTACGGAGAGAACGGGCTCAGGTTCGCCTTGTACTGGAGCATAGACAGGCGGTCGATGTGGCCTCGATCGAAGAGAGTGTGGCAGTTTGGGCAGAGTGCGATCAGGTTCTCGAACTCATGTCGCTTTACCTTGGCCCAGGGCCGGATGTGGGCAATCTCGGTGACGGGGATGCGGCAGACCGGTATGGCGCAGCGATGGCCAGCTTCCACACGGACTCGCCGGTCCAACTTACGAGGAATTTTGGGGCGATTGGCAGGCACGATTCTCATGCTAGAGCGGCCCACTGACAGTCGATGTCCGATGCCCACCGCCTGCGCGAGCGCACCTTCCAGGAGCCAAGGCGGCAGCCCCGATCAGCCAGCGTCCGCGCCCAAGTCACGCCCAGATGTGTTGCCTGCTACCGAGTGGTGCGGCGCAGGTGCTCGACCGCGACGCCGAGCCACGGTGCTGCTGGGCCAGTGAGGAGCAGGGGCGCGCACACGCTGTACGAGAGCACGATTTCGGGCTGTCCCGCCGTGACCCCGGTCAGGAGAGCGTGGTCGAACGGCAGCCAGGTACGCGCCCCGGTAGGCCGGAGTCGTACTCCGGTGGAGGTGAGCACCACCCGCGCCATGGTGTGATCTCGCCACTGCGGTACGGCGGCGTTCTCCGCGTTCTGGCGTTGCCGGGCGTCGAGGCGTCGGTTGGGCACCCACTGCCGGCCGAAGGTCGGGTGGTTCTCGAAGTAGCCGGCCGGGGGCGAGTAGACGACCTCGGTTCCGTAGAAGCGGGCCACCGAGCATGCCGCGTCCGCGAACGTGACCTCCCCGTCCGTGAGAGGAACGTCGTCGACCTGGACCGGCGTGAGTTCGCCGCCGTTCTGGAGGTGAAGCGCGAGCGCGGACGCCGCCTGCGTGGCGTCGGGCCGGGCTGTTTCCTGCGCGCGGTCTCGGCGGCGAAGCCACATGGCCATTCCTTCCTGATCAAGCGAACTGTCCGGGGCCTCTACGGTGCGAGCCGCAGAGGCCCCTGGGCGCTCAACGCGATGAGATCACCAGAGGACGCTGGAGTCGGCGGTAGGTGTCCTCCCCGGTTCTTCCTCCTCTTCCTTCAACCGGGCCAGCAGCACCCCCAAGCGGTCGTTGCTGATCGGCTGGTGTGCGCGGACGGCACCTGCCACCGCGTCACGACTGATCCGTCCGGCCTTCTCGGAAGCGGCCCGTGCGATCGGCAGCAGCTCCGCCAGCCACTCGTCGTCAGCCTCTCGGCCCTGCGGGAAGTCTGCGTGGTCCGGGGCGGGCGGATTCTCGCCGTCTGCAGATGCGCGGACCGCCGCTAGGGCGGACGGCTCGGCCGCCACGGAGAGGGCCGTCCCGTCCGCCCGGTCCGCGAGGGCTACTGACGGTCCGTCCGTATCGTGTCGGCCCCTGTCCGAGCCGTCCGCACCTGCGGACGAAGCCGGGTGGGGATCTTCCGTACGGGGGCCACCGGCACAGTCAGCCGTGCGTTTATGCAGTTCAACGGAGGTATCAGCAGAGCTTTCCGCAGCGGACGGATGAACGAGGAGGGGCCGGGTCTCGGCCGCCGCCGTTGTATCCAGCGGACGAGGCTCCGGCTGTGCCTCGATCCTTCCGAGCTGCGAAACCTCTCTGCGGACTGGTCCGGGCCCGTTGTCTGCACCGTCCGGGACGGACGACTCGGCCGTCCGCGCCATCAGGATGTAGAGGTGTACGGAGCCCGCCAGCGCCAGTGGCGCGAGCGTCGAGAGGACGCCGACGACGCCGTCGGCGAGGTGCAGTGCGGACCGTCCGGCGTCCGGTCCGCGGTTCAGGGTGATCGCGTGGAGCGCGTTCGCCCAGAGGCTGGCGCCGGTGGCCGCGAGGAAGAGGAACCAGGCGTACAGGCGGGCGCCGAAGTGGCGGTTCCGTAGCAGTACGAGCGCCCGCACCCCGTACGCGATGAACCCGTCGATGAAGA
The DNA here is from genome assembly GCF_040701725.1 of Streptomyces sp. NPDC093109. Taxonomy (NCBI): domain Bacteria; kingdom Bacillati; phylum Actinomycetota; class Actinomycetes; order Kitasatosporales; family Streptomycetaceae; genus Streptomyces; species Streptomyces sp. NPDC093109. Next base: position 59,800 of record NZ_JBFBEZ010000018.1, on the reverse strand, counting down.
CCGGGAAGAGGTACGAGAGCGACTCGCGCGCGTGGATCGCGACGGCGATCTGGCGGAGGGCGTCGTACGAGAAGGCGAAGCCGGCGGAGCCGAGCAGGATGATCGCGGCGCCGTCCCAGAGGGTCATTCCGCGGAGGCTGGGCCGGTTCTGCTGGCCCTCCCGGTCTTCCGCGTCCTCGACATGCGGCGAAGGCGCCGTCCGTATGTGGGCGCGGGACATCAGCGGACACCGCCGTTCCGCGGGTTGATGAACTGCCAGGCGGGCGTCTGGGAGAGGAGCTGTCCGAGCTGTTCCAGTGACGTCACTTCGTGCACGTGCTGGCTGGGGCAGCTCACGCACGACACACGCAGCTCCAGCCGTTCCGTGCCGCCCTGATCCGTGAAATACAGCTCCAGGTGCTGGCCGCCCACCGTGTCGAGAGACGCGACGGCTTGCAGGTGTTCCTCGAAGGAGAGGAGCCCCAGAACCTCCCAGCCGAGCGTCGCCGCCTCGGCGCCGAGGACGTGACGTGCGTACCGGGAAGCGGCGGCCACCGACCTCGGCCCCCAGGTACGGAAGGCGTCCTCGCGCGCGGCGGTGCGCCGTTCCTCGGCGGTGGTGAGCTGCTCGGCCGCGGCGAGCATGATCGGGTGGGTCATCGGGGGCCTTCCAGGGAGCAAGCGGTGCGGTGTATGTCGCCGTCGGCAGTGTCAGGCGTGTTGGCCAGGCGCAGGAGGACATCGGCGTGGCACGGCGCGTCGAGGGGGCAGGGGCATACGAGGTCCAGGCCGCGAAGCGCGCGGGCGAACAGGGCGGCGTAGCGACGACCCACCGGGCCCCGGAGCGTGGCGGCGTAGAGGCCGACGGTCTCCGCCTCGTCCATCGGGCCGCCGAGCACGGAGGGGCCGGAGTCGCCGGGCCGGAACGGATTCGCGTACGTGCTGCCGGGGCCCACGTACGCGCAGGACGTGGGGAGCGCGACGGCATCGCGCGCCGAACCGTGTCGTCGTACGGGCATCACGCCGCCCTCCCGCCGCGCCGCCGGTCGCCGCCGATCATCGGGACGAGGGCGGTCACCATCTCGGCCAGGCGGCTTGCCACGCGGGCGCCGACGAAGTCGGTCAGGTCCGGGCCTTCGGCGTTACGGGCGGGAAGGTTGGACGTGATGATCGTCGGAAGGCAGTGGTTGTACCGGTAGTTGACGAGCCGATAGGTGACCTCCTCCGTCCACTCGGACGTCTTGGCGGTCCCCAAGTCGTCCAGCAGGAGGAACTGCACCTCGCTGAGCCGCCGCAGCTCCCGTTCTGAGGCGCCCATGACCTGGGACGGCCGCAGGCTTCCGTACATGTCGGCGCTGTTCACGGTGGTCACCTCGAAGCGGTCCGGGCCGCCGGCCGCGATGCGGCGGAGCGCTCCGTAGGCCTGATGAGTCTTGCCGGTGCCCGTGAGGCCGGTGAGCAGTAGCGCTCCGGCAGACGCGGTGTCGGCGAGCGCACGGTCCGCCCACGCGGTGACCTCCGGCAGCGTCGCTTCGGCGGTGCGGAAGCGGGGTGGTGTGGCGGTCTGCCAGCGGTTCAGCGCGTACTCGGCGCGGGCGCGGCGGTGCCAGTCCAGGTCTCCGGGGTTCTCCTCCCGGGGGTGATCGCCGCCAGGTGCGAGCGGGATCCCCTTCGAGGCGAGGATGCGTTCGAGGGCGCGCATTGATCGGGCGCTGCCCACGCGTTCGGGCTTGGCCATGATCAGAATCCGTTCTCGTACGCGCTCGGCTTTGCTGTGTTCTGGAAGGGCACCCACCCGCCGGACTGGCGGCGCAGGGGTACGACGTTGCCTTTCCCCGGCAGGTTGGAACCGGTAGTGGGAGCGGGAGCAGCGGCGGGGCCCTGGGCCGGGAGATCGGCCCATATACGCAGCAGATAGCGGGCGGACTGGGGAGGCCGAGCTGTATTCCAGCGACGGGCGACCAGCTCGACCAGCCGATTGTGTCCCCAAGTGGCGGCGAGAGCTGTTACCCGGGCCCATTCGGATTCGGTGAGCCGCCATCCGACGAGCATTCCGGCGTTCGTTATCGCCTCGACGAGGCCGCTGGCGCCTTCCGGTACGTCAACCGGCTCCAGGCCGGACAAGCTTGCTTGCTTTTTGGTGGTGGTAGTACTCCCGTAGGGAGTACTACCACCACGCGTACGCGAGGAAGAAACTTCCTGATTTCGCCGCCGCGAGTTCCCACTTGAAGCCGGGTGAGGATCGTTCTGGGAAGAAGATTCCCGGACATCCGTTCCGTCTTCGTGGCCTGCGACGAGCAGGATGGTGTAGCTGTTGGGGTTGTCGCTGCCTCCGCCCCGTTCGTAGCTGATCTCACCGAGAGCGGTCAGATCTCCAAGGCATTTGGTTATGGCGCGCGTTGTAAGTCGGGTGATCTCCGATATGCCGTCCAGGGTCAAGCTGACCTTGCCCTGATGATCCGCTTTCCGGGCGAGGGCCAGCATCACCAGGCGTGATCCTCTGCGCGATTTCGAGGACGACCAGACCAGATCCGTTGCTGTGTCGCTCATGAGTCGGCCCTGCCGGATGTGCCGATGTAGCGGGTCGACGCGATGCCGAAGGAGGAGTCGTCCTCCGGCACGTAGCCGCTCTGGAACGGCTCGGGAGTGCGGTAGAGGGCCCTGGTAGGGAGGTGGAAGTCATGAGCGCGACGCCAGTCGGCAGCGCGTGCGAAGCGTCTCCGAATCAGGCGTGCGGCATCTTCTTCGGACTCCCTGTCCACCAGAATGCGATGGAAATCCAGACCGTAGAGATGGGTAACAGCTTGCTCTGGCGGAAATACGCGTACCAGGACTGCCGCCGGCGCGATGGCTCTGATGGCATCGCTGAGATCGGCGCATGGCGAAGCAGCCGAAGGATTCTGAGACATGGGAGAACTCCCGTGAAGCGCAAGGAATTCCTTGCGTGAAGAATGGTTGCCCAGATCGGGCAGGAGATTCAGGCGGCGTCAGCAGCGGGCGCGGCAGCCGAGCCGGACGCGGCGGACGCGGAGGCCGAGGAGGGAGCCGCCGCAGCGCGCTTCCGGTGTCGCCGGGCGAGCTTCAGCAGGTAGGCGTGCGTGACACCGAGCCCCCGAGCCACGAGGACCGGGTCCAGCGACGTATCAGCCGCGAAGCGCGCCACCACCGCTTCCCGCTCGACCTTGCCGAGGGCCGCAGTCGCACCGCCAAGGGCACGGGATACGGCGTCGTCGTCCATGCGTTGCTGCCACGCGGACCGCAGCGCTGACCGCTCGGAGGCCAGCAGCCCCGCGCGGATACCGAACTCCTCGTCGTGCTGGAGCGAGTCGACCAGACACCGGGCGGCGATCGCCAAGGGGCAGGCCGCGCACAGGTTGAGGGGGCGGTTCAGCGACACGCCCAGCTTGGCCCTTACCTCGCCGGGCTCCTCGTACGGGCCGTCTCCCGGCGGGACGAACATCTCCGTATCGTGCCCGTCGCATTGAGCGTCTTCCGCCCAGTGCTTTCCGGGAACCTGTCTCGCCTTCTCGATAAGGGGCCGCCAGTCGCCCTGACTCGCGCCCTGAATCAGGCCGTATATGTCTGTGCTCATTTTGACTCACGATGTGCGGCACTCAGGCAAGCTGTGCTTGCGTACGAGCGCGGGAGGAGGAATCAGAGACGCTTACGCGAACGCTTGGAGGGCTGTAGCGACATAATCGTCGACTGCCCCTCTTTCACGTCGGACCGGCCCGGCTGCACGAAATGCATATCGGAAATGGACCGCAGATCGTCCTCGGTGAACTGAACGAACTTCCCGAGCTTCCGGTGAGGAAGCGTGGAGATCCGTTCCCTCAGCCACTTCTCCGGGATATTCAGCCGCTCGGCTGCTTCGCCATACCCGATGTGAAGGCGGTTGTCCCGAGGCTCCGGGCTCCGGCCCAGCAGGGCGTCGAAGTCGCCGGTCCGCGCGAGCAGGCTCGCCACAGCGGCGAGCCCCTGCCACGCGGCGGGTCCGAGGTCGGCCGGGGGTGCGTCCGCCGGGGCTATCGCCGTCGCCGTCATCGCGCTTCCAGCCCGTGGAGCTTGGCCGTACGTAGGTCGAAGGCGTGACCGTCGGCCGCCCAACCGGCGTGCGGGAACGAGCGGATGATCCAGCGCGCGATGGTCAGAGCCTTGGCCCGGGGGATACGAAGGACGTGTCCGCGCTCGTTCACGGCGGTGAGCCGCAGATGCGGCCACAGGGTCCGCGGACCCATGAGGCGCACCTGAACGACGACGGCATCGGGAAGTATCGACGCCAGCTGCTCAGCCAGCCGCTCCGCCGGAGGAGCGCAAGCGGGCGGCGCGGAAGTGCGCGGCGTGGAAGCGTGCGGCGCGGGCGTGGGCCGCGCGGCAGCCCTCGGGTTGCAGTCCGCAATGGGGGACATGCGACACTCCTCTATGTGGTACGCCACTCCACCAGTGCCCTGCAAGGACCGCGGAGTGGCTGTTCAAGTGACGTCCGCACCCCCTGCAAGGGGTCGGAAATCATGAGCTGTCCGGCGTCCGGGAGGTGCGAACTCTCGGACGCCGATGGCGTTTTGGAGGGAAGGGGAGCGCACGAGTCGTACGCGTCTTCTCCTCTCCACCGGCCGGTTCACAGGTGGGTCGGTGGGTGGGTGAAAGCGGAGGGGGTGCGAACACCCTCGTTTTTCACTAAACTGAAGCTATCGCAGCTCCCCAGAAAAGTCAACGGACTGAGGTTTCCTCGGTTCTCCCGAAAAGGCGAGGTCTGATGCCAGCCCGACGCTTCGATCGAGCCCGCGTTCGCGCGGTACGTCGAGCTGCCGAGATCTCGCAGTCCGACGTGGCATCTGCCCTCGGCGCTGCGGACTCGACGGTGGCGGGGTGGGAACTGGGCACAAACGTCCCCGACCAGGAGAAGCTGCCCGCCCTCGCCGGGGTACTCAAGAAGCCGTTGGACGAGCTGTTCCCCCGCTCCGGTTTGCCCGACCTCACCGACCTGCGCTGCGACGCAGGCCTCTACCGGTACGAGATGGCAGCTGTCATCGGTACCAAGAGCGATGGTCCAGTGGCCGGCGCGGAGAATGGCATCCGGCGCCTCAAGGACCGGTACCTCGCTGATCTGGCGGAGGCGTATCGCGTCACCGTGGACGAGGTGAAGCGAGCGCAGGAGCGGTCCATGGCGAAGGCCCGGGGCGAAGAAGCGGAGGGTGAGGCCGCCGACGCTGCGGATGAGGAGCCGCCCCGCACGCTCGCCGAGAAGATCACCCTCCTCCTGGAACGCTCGTATCCGGCGGGGGCGACGCCGGGGGACGGAGAGATCGCGGAGGCCGTGAACGCTTACGCGGGGGCGAAGGTCACCACGGCCGAGAAGGTGGAGGCTTTTCGTACCGGCACCGACGAAGCCGAGGCCCCTGTTCCGGTCGTCCTGGAAGGTCTCGCTCACTTCTTCGGCGTCACGCGCCTGTACTTCGAACCGGACGATGCTGTCGCCCGGCAGGTCTACGAAGGACTTCGCCTGATGTCGGCCGCCAAGAGCGGGAAGGTGGGCCGAGTCCGGGCCCGTGGCCTCGGCGGGGAGGGTCTGCCGGCCGACGTGCTCTCGATCCTGAACGACCTCGCGACCGAGTTCGAGAGGAAGGCCGCCCCCGACGCCTCGGACGGGTGAAGGTCAGTCAAACGCCTCCACCGACGTGCACGGACACGCATGATCGGCCCGAGCGTGCGCGGTCGGCGCACCGGCAAGGGAAGGCACTGTCGTGGCCGAGGTCGAGTTCTCGTACGATCCTCCGGAAATTTCCGAGGAGGGGGACACGGTCACCTGGACCTGGCGGGTGGTGAACAACCTGCCCGAGGCGGCCGAGAAAGTCGTGCTGAAGCACGTCATCCGCCCGGAGATTCCCATCACGTCGGTCACCGGCCCGTCCGAGATCGTCGGGCAGGGTGTGAGGTCCCAGTGGGAGACCCTGGCCGCCGGTGAGACGGCGGAGGGTCAGATCATCGCCAAGCTGCCCGAAGACGTGAGCGGCTCCATGCAGATTTCGGGCCGGGTGACCTGGAAGAAGTCCTGACCGCAGCGATCACGGCGAAGGCGCCCACCCCGTCTCGGGGCGGGCGCCTGCTTCGTGTCGAGCCCAGCCCAAGATGCAGGGAGTCGCGGGAGCAGGGCACTGAACGGCTACTTCTGCTCGGCCGCCGCGTTGGGCTCGTGGCGCAGGCCGGAGGCGAACACGGCCCGGACGTTCTTCAACGCGTCGAGGTCCGAGAGCGGGTCCCCGTCGACCACGAGGAGGTCCGCGCGGTATCCGGGAGCGATCCGCCCCGTTGTGGAGCCCAGCCCCAGTGCGGTGGCCGCTTCGGACGTCGCCATGTCGAGGATTGAGGCATTCGCCAGGCCCAGGTGGGAGTAGAACGACAAGGCCGGGACCAGGCCCTCGAAGCCCGCGCGCTGCACGCCCGCGTCCGTTCCGGCCACCAGGCGTACGCCCGCGTCCGCCATCCGCCGCACCAGATCGAACATCGCGGTGGCACGCTCCTCGCCGAAGATGCGGGGGAGCATCTGCCAGTGGGGGCTGACGGCCGGGCAGACGGTGATTCCCCGGTCGATGATCTGCTGCACCACGTCCGGACGGAAGTCGAGGCCACCGCTCGTCATCCAGGTGCAGTGCTCGATCGTGTCCACACCGGCCTCGACCGCCGAGGCGATGCCGTCGGCGCCGTGCGCGTGGGCCGCGACGGGGACACCGCCCTTGTGGGCCTCGTCCACCAGGGCGGTCAGCTCCTCCGCGGTGAACTGGGACTGGTGGCTCTTCGGCCCGTCCTTCGTCAGACCGCCACCGGTGACCATGGCCTTGATGACCCCGGCCCCCGCCGCGAGGTTGCGACGTACGAGGTCGCGGATCTCGGCTTCACCGGAGACCTCGCCGCCGAGGAAGTGGCAGTGCCCGCCCACGGTGGTCGCGGGCGTGCCCGCGGACACGATCCGGGGACCGGCCGTACGGCCGTCGGCGACCTCGCCGGCCAGCCGCAGCGCGAGGCCGCCACGATCGCCGAGGTCGCGCGCTGTGGTGACACCGCTGCGCAGCAGCTGCTCCGCGCGGTGGCGCATGTCCTGCAGCAGCGTTTCGTCGGTCGACTCCTGGAGCGTGGCGACGGGGTCCGCCCCACCGTCGAACGCCAGGTGCACATGGGCGTCGATCAGCCCGGGCAGGACGGTTCCCGAGAATGCGAAGCGGGGCACCTCGGCGCCCGCCTGCTCCTCGATCCGGGCTCGGGGGCCGACCGCGGCGATCGAGTCGCCGTCGATGAGGACCGCACCGTCGTTCAGATAGGTCCCGGAGCCGACAAGCACCCGGTCCCCAGTGATCAGCAGCATCTCGTCTCCTTCGTTTCCTTCGGTGTCTTCGTCATCGCTGTCTACGCGGCGGGCCGGAGGGCGTCCGACACCGCGATCAGTTGTCGTACGTCCGACTGCCGGTCGCTCCCCAGCGCCATCGCCAGCGGCACCGCCCGGCGCGGCGCCGGACCCCCCTGCCCGATCCTGGCCACGGCCTCGCGGAGCCGGCCCGCCAGCTCCGCGGAGTCGAGGTCAAGGAGTGTGCCGTCGTCGTCCTCGTCGACCAGGTACGGACTGATATCGACCAGGCCGTCACGACATTCCACTATCCGACGGTGGTACCGCCGGTGCACGCCACGCGCCCGCCACCGGTCCCGGGCGGCCGGGGATGCAGGTCGCAGCACGTTCTCGGGGTACGCCTCGGACAGCAACCGCCACAGCGGAGTCAGCCGACGGTGGTCACGCCAATGCCGCAGCCAGAGCCGCGTGGACGTGAACCTCGCGCGGGCTCCCGAGTAGGTGATGCCCGCTACGAAGAGCAGGATGGACACCATCAACAGCACCGCAACCCCCGCCATGAGTGGCTGCGGTACGGTCCGCCCCGTCCACCGGATGACGACGATCACGGCGCGAACCGCGCAGGCCACCGCCATCGCGTCGAGGCCGACGGCCGCCATCCAGAGCCCTGTTGAGTGCGGGCGCCGCGACATCCGCGCATACCGGCGGGTCCATCGGCCGGCCATGCCCAGGGCGTACATGAGGTAGAGGCCGGCGCCGCCGTAGAAGAAGGCGATCTGCGGGACCGTCATGTCTGCCGTGCTGAACGAACCGGCGAATACCCTGTGCGGAACCGTCACCGCGGCGACGGTGATCGACACCGCTACTACGGTGACGACGATGGCCTCTGTGCGTGCCCGGCGCCGCCCGGTCTGCCCGTCGGCCGAGTACAGGTAGAAGCACATCAGGAAGTAGACAGTCAGAAGCAGCAGCACGTTCTGGAGCAGCTTCGCCGCCCCGTGCCCGGCCACTGTGTCGACGCCGGACGCGCCGCCCGGCATGGCCAGGGGGTACGAGAGCGCGGCGCAGACCAGGCACAGGGTGACCGAACGGAGAGGTGTGTCGTGCGGGGACCGCGTCAGCTGGTACAGCTTCCAGACGACAGCAGCTGCGAATCCCAGGAGGAGCAGTTGCACGGATTACAGCCATCCCCGCCGGTCACCGAGGGCTGACTCGACCCGGCGGAGCGAGGGATCCTCCGACATCGGGGTGACACCGTCGAGGACCGACGACCACTCCAGGATGATCGTGGCCACCAGCTCGACCTCGCACTCCTCGCCGTCCTCGTACGAACAGCGCCGTGCAACCCGGCGGATCAGCGCGGGATCGAGCACCGGGATCATGGTGGCCCAGCCCTCGACGAAGTCGTCGGCGGGCTCGTGGTTGTCAGCGACGCCATCGTCCTCGGACACGAGGATGTGGCCTACCTCGTGCAGGATGATGTGCTCCTGGTGCAGGCGCGTCGTCTCCCGCTGGTAGAGGATCACGTCCATATCGGCGAGGTCGACCCAGAGCCCGGAAGGCCCCGGCTTCTCCAGCGGCGCCGCCCGGAGAACAATCGGCCGATCGCGCCTCTCACCCAGCGCCCGGCACAACTCCTCAACGTCCAGCGGGGGATGGATACCGAGGTCTTGCAGCTCCCGCCGGATCCGGCGGTGCAGATCCTTCTCCACCGTACGATTCGCGGCAGTCCGCCACCGGCCCAACCGGCCCCGGCTCACTTCGCCCCGCACCGGAGCCTTGGGTGCAGCGGCCTCACGGCCACTCTTCCCGGACCACATGAGTAATCCCCTTCGTACCGGCTGGTGTTCGTTCTCCCCCGAACCGGGCGACAGCCGCGCCCCGTGACGATGACGGTCAGTTCCCGCGCCGAAAGAGGAGGCGCAAGCGCAGCGTCCACGTCTCCTCGCGCGCCCAAGATATTGCGGGCGCGAACGGGCAATGAAGTGCCACCGAGTGGTCTCGGCGGCGCCTCCAGGAACCTCGTTGGACAGTACGTGAAGTCCCAGGACAAGGTGTGGCCGGAAAGTGGTGGTAGGTCCGTGTGGTGAGTAGTCCTAACGGTGCGTCAAATCGCTCCAAATCATCATCTATGTGTCTCGATCATGCCCCTGAGCTGGCGATTCGCTCCCGCGGCGGGTGTGTCTGATGGATTGAGTGTCCCGTTATCGATTTGAAACCTTCCCTCGGTGTGTGACTGGATCATGTAATGACCAAACGGGCAAATCCGTCTCCGGTGAGGCCCTGGTGGTGGAGTGTGGTCATGCTCACTTGAGGATAGTTCGGGCAAATCGGCGATTACGCTTTCGGCATGTCCAACGAAATGCTGAACCAAGCCGATGGCTACCTGGAGTTCTGGAACGAGTACCACTTGTGCACGCTCACGACGGCTCGTCCTGATGGGCGACCTCATGTTGTCCCCGTCGGTGTGACGATCGACGCTGATTCCGGTATCGCTCGGGTTATCACCCGCAAATCCAGCAAGAAAGTCGCCAACATCCTGGCGGCGCCCCACGGTGAGGCGCACGTGGCCGTCTGCCAGGTGGACGGCGGACGGTGGGCCACGCTGGAAGGCGTGGCGACGGTTCACGCTGAGCGGGCAGCCGTCGAGGCTGCTGTGGCTCGTTACGGGGAGCGGTACCGCCGGGTTCCTGCCCCCGACCCGGAGCGCGTGGTGATCGAGATCCAGATCGAGCGGGTCATGGGGCAGACGGTTCAGGGACGGCCGACAGGCCGCGCGGCATAGCCCGAGGAGCCTTCGGCCGACCCCCGCCGACGGGCGTGCGGCGGCGGGGGACCAAATGATGAGTAGGTCATGCCGCCATGGGGTTCATGCTCCACTCGATGGCCTCAATGATCTCGTCGTCGAGCATGGCGAGGAGGTGGCCGTACCTGTCGACCGTCGTCGTGATCGACTCGTGGCCCAATCGGGCTTGGATGCCCGGCAGCGGCACCTTCTTGGCGATGAGCCAGGAGGCGTGTGTGTGGCGGAGGTCGTGGATGCGTGGCCTCTTCGTCAGCCCGTCGTGAGTGGCACGTGTGAGGGCGGTCTTCCAGCGTGCGTGGTAGAAGCCGCCCGAGTCCCACGCGCCGCCTTCCGGCGCTGTGAAGACGAAGTCGTTCGGCTGTTTCCCGGCGCAGTTGCGCTTGAACAGCTGCACCAGATATGGCGAGAGGACCAGGGTCCGTCGGCTTCGCTTCGTCTTGGGGGCGCCGAGCGTCTTTCCTCCGTCTATCCGCTTCCACGCCCGTTGGACGCGCAGCATCGGGCGGGAGCCGTGGAGGGTCAGGTCGCGGGGCTGGAGCGCGGCCATCTCGCTCCAGCGCAGCCCCGTGGCGGCGAGAGCGTCCACCAGGTCCACGGAGTCGGCGTGGACATGCGAGCGGAGGATGGCGAACTCCTCGCGTTCCAGGAACACCTGTTCATCAGCTGTGTGTTGGTCCTCCGGCAGTCTGGTGTGGACGCAGGGGTTCGTGGATCGCAGTGGCGGCTCTGCGATGACCGCCGCTTGGAGGATGCCGTACAGCAGGCCGTGCAGGTTCCGGATCGTCTTGGGCGCGAGCGCCCGTCGCTTGGCCTGTGGCGGGTGATGAGGTCCGGGCCGGCCGCTTTGGAGGTCGTTGATCCAGGCGCTGATTTGGTCCTGGCCGATGCCGCCGGGGCCCTGGCGCACCGAGAGTTCCTTGAACCAGGGGACGAGGTGGGTGGCCAGCATCTTGCGGTAGTTGGAGCGTGTCCCGTCCTGAACACCGGTGAGGAGGTCTATGTACCGCTCGGCGTACGCCGGGATCATCTGCTCCGGGGGGAGATCCGGTTCGTCTTCGTCGTCCGTTTCCTCGACGAAGCCCTCGCCCTTCACCCAGCCCGGTGGCCATTGCTGTCCGTGACCGTTGACCAGGTCGCGGAAGCGCTTCGCCAGTTCCTCGTCATCGAAGTTCTCGTTGTTCCACGCGCCGTCGCGGGTGCCACCTGTGCGCCAGACGACGGTGTACGTGATCTCGCCATTGGCCCGTTTGCGCGGCTTGATTGATGCCATGGCGAAGAATCTTAGGAAGGTCCCGTGTGGACGTTCGTGTGGACACGAGGGGCGCAAAAAACCGCCCCCAACCTGTTTTCGCAGGTCAGGGGCGGTTCTTAAGGGCGGTAGCGGAGGGATTTGAACCCTCGGTGAGTTTCCCCACACTCGCTTTCGAGGCGAGCTCCTTCGGCCGCTCGGACACGCTACCGAGAGAGAGCTTAGCCCACAGTGGGCCGTGGTTCGAAATCGATAGGGGGTGGGGGGTCAGCGGTCGCGGAAGAAGGTGGTCAGCAGGGCGGAGCACTCGTCGGCGAGTACGCCGTGGATCACTTCGGGGCGGTGGTTGAGGCGGCGGTCGCGTACGACGTCCCAGAGGGAGCCGGCCGCGCCGGCCTTTTCGTCGTGTGCGCCGAAGATCACGCGGTCGATCCGGGACTGGACGATCGCGCCCGCGCACATCGTGCACGGTTCCAGGGTCACCACCAGGGTGCAGCCCGTCAGCCGCCACGCGCCGAGGCGGGCGGCGGCGCGGCGCAGCGCGAGGATCTCCGCGTGGGCCGTCGGGTCGCCGGTGGCCTCGCGCTCGTTGTGGCCCGACGCCAGCACCGTGCCGTCCGGGGACAGTACGACCGCGCCGACCGGCACGTCACCGGCCCCGCCCGCCCGTGCCGCCTGGTCCAGGGCCAGGCGCATGGACGCCCGCCAGGGGTCGCGTACGGGGTCGGGGCCGGGCGCGGTGTCGTGCCGGGTGGTCACTAGCGGACGGTCTCCAGTACCTCGGAGGCGCCCAGCGCGTCGGCGATCTCGGCCATCGCGTCGGACTCCAGGGCCAGCAGATCCGCCTCGGACAGTCCGAGGTCGGTGAGGATGCCGCGGTCGCCGACGGGGCCCGCGGGCGCGGTGTCCCCGGCCGTCAGGCCGCTGTCCGCGCCGTCGTTGTCGTCGTCGGCGGCGTCGTTGTCGTATCCCTCGTCTCGCTCGTCCGGCTCGCCGTCCTCCGTACCGTCGAGGTCCAGCGCGTCCAGGTCGTCGGCCGGGTCGTCGTCGTCCCCGCCGAGCAGTTCGTCAATGAGGATCTCCCCGTACGAGGAGCGGGCGGCCGCGGCCGCGTCGGAGACGTAGATCCGGGGGTCCTCCTCACCCTCCACACGGAGGATGCCGAACCAGGAGTCCTCCTGCTCGATGAAGACGAGAACCGTTTCCTCGTCCACCGAGGCTTCGCGGGCCAGGTCGGTCAGGTCCGACAAGGTCTCCACGTCGTCGAGATCTGTATCGCTCGCTTCCCATCCGTCTTCGGTGCGCGCGAGCAGTGCGGCGAAGTACACCGTGACTCTCCCACTGGTCTGAGGTGTGACGATTCAGAGATGTAGAGATCTGATGTGACGATTCGGCGGGTGCGCTGCGGTGCTCCGACCCGCCCAATCGGCATCGTGACAGAAACGAGCGCTTCGCGAGAGGTCTTCCGCCGTTGCGTCGTCACGGCATTTTATTAGGCCCCTGTTCGGCCCTCGGCACGGGATCCCCAAAGGGACGCCTCTTCACCAGCGGAACGTACGCATCCGCATCTGCTGCCGCATCCGCGCGGCCCGCGCCCGGCGCGGCTTCACGCGCTCGCGCAGCGCCTTGGCCTCGTACAGCTCCCGCAGGAACTGTGCGCGCCGTCTCCGGCGTGCCGCCTCAGCCTCAGCCTCAGCCTCCGGTTCCGCCTCAGCCTCCGGTTCCGCTTTCGGGGCTGTGTTCGCTGCTTCGGGGGGTTGTTCGTCCCGCATCGGTGCCTCACCGTTCCACGGCCGTCGCTCGTCCCCCACCTTGCCCCGTTACCGGCGGTCGGTGCCAGCGCGTAGCGCCTTGGCCCCCGGTTACTGTTGACGCCATGCGGATTCATGTCGTCGACCACCCGCTGGTCGCGCACAAACTCACCACCCTGCGCGACCGGCGCACCGACTCCCCGACCTTCCGGCGCCTCGCCGACGAGCTGGTCACCCTGCTCGCGTACGAGGCGACCCGGGACGTACGGACCGAACAGGTCGACATCCAGACCCCCGTCCAGGGCACCACGGGGGTGAAGCTCTCCCACCCGCGCCCGCTGGTCGTCCCGATCCTCCGGGCCGGGCTCGGCATGCTGGACGGCATGGTGCGGCTGCTGCCGACCGCCGAGGTGGGCTTCCTCGGGATGATCCGTAACGAGGAGACGCTCCAGGCGTCCACGTACGCCACCCGCATGCCCGAGGACCTCTCGGGCCGCCAGGTGTACGTGCTCGACCCGATGCTCGCGACCGGCGGCACCCTGGTCGCGGCGATCCGTGAGCTGATCAAGCGCGGCGCGGACGATGTGACCGCGGTCGTGCTGCTCGCCGCGCCCGAGGGCGTCGAGGTGATGGAGCGCGAGCTGGCGGGTACGCCGGTGACGGTCGTCACGGCGGCGGTCGACGAGCGGCTCAACGAGCACGGCTACATCGTCCCGGGGCTCGGTGACGCGGGCGACCGTATGTACGGGACCGTCGACTAGTCAGCCGGTCTTTTGGTAGTCGGCTTGTAGTCAGCTTTTCTTTTTGCAGGAGGGCGTGGCGGGTGCGCTGAGAGTGGCCAGCGCCTCGTCCACGTCCTTCTGTACGTTCAGCTTCTTGAACGCCGTGCCGATGACCAGGTCGACGTCCTTCGTCTTGCGCGCGTCCGTCTTCACCGTGGCGCCCGTGAGCTGCGTGCCGAGCACGGTCATCGCGGTGTCGGTGACGGCGGCGGAGCCCAGCAGTATCCCGGTGCCCGGCACCTTCTTGTCGTACGCCTCCGGGGCGTTGCCCACCTCGCCGATCACGAAGCCGCGCTTCTTCAGCTCGTCGGCGGTGGTCTTGGCGAGTCCGGCCGTCGGGGTCGCGTTGTAGACGTTGACCTTGATCTGCCGGGGCTTGGGCAGCGCCTTCGCGGTCTTCGCGGACGCGGCGGCCAGGGCGGAGGCCGAGGCCGCGGGCTCGCAGGCGGGGTCCTGGCCGGCGGTGGCCGTGCTCTTCCTGCCGCCGCTGCCGTCGCCGCCCGAGAAGACGTCGATGAGTTGCGTCGTACCCCAGCCGGCCAGGCCGAGGGCGACCGTGGCGGCGACAGCCGCGAGCACGATCCTGCGGCGATTGCGGGGGCGGCGCATGCGGGGGTACTTGGAACCCGTGATGCGGTATTTTCCGCCCATGCCGGGGGGAGTCAGCATGCTCATGGCCGCAGCGTAGTGCGCGCCGGAGATGTTTCCTACTAAATGATCAACAGGTTGCGCGGTATGGGTTCGGAATGGGTCCGAAAGGGTTAGTCGTCATCGGCCGAGGGCCGGCTGACGGCTCAGCCGGCGTCCAGTTCCAGTACGCGCGCGTGCAGCACCTGGCGCTGCTGGAGCGCGGCGCGTACGGCGCGGTGCAGTCCGTCCTCCAGGTAGAGGTCGCCCTGCCACTTCACGACGTGCGCGAACAGGTCGCCGTAGAAGGTGGAGTCCTCGGCGAGCAGCGTCTCCAGGTCGAGCTGACCCTTCGTCGTCACCAGCTGATCGAGGCGGACCGGGCGCGGCGCGACATCCGCCCACTGCCGGGTGCTTTCCCGGCCATGGTCGGGATACGGCCGCCCACTTCCGATGCGCTTGAAGATCACACGGAAAGCCTACCGGGCGATCGGCGCCGGGCGCAGCCGTGGCGGGGGAGAGGGGCGGAGCGTACCGGCCGGTAGCGATGGCATTCCATAGGAAAGCGGACGTCGCGGGCCGGAAGTGTGCCCGAAGAGTGCGGGAGCGGCGCCGGATGGGTGCCGGACGGGTGCCGGATGGGTACGGACCGATGGGGGAAGCGGGCACCGGAACGGACCTGTCCGGCCCTGAATCCGGTCCCTGTCCGGCCGGATCAGGCATCTGTCCGGCCCCCGTCAGTTCTTCGGGGCGTCGATGATCTTGCCGTTCTCGTCGAGGGTGTGCGTGTTCCAGTAGGTGTCCCACTTGTCGCCCACGTGCTCGGGGACCTTGCCCTCGGGGTAGCGGGCGTAGCCCTTCGGGGGCTCCTCGCCGTTGGGTACGCAGGCGCTGCCCGTGCTGCCCACGTTCAGTACGGGGTACTCGCCGCCCCCGCAGGTGGCGTCCTCCGTCGAGCACGCGGTCAGGGCCAGGCCCATCACGACACCCGCGAGGGCGAGGGCGGGCGCGGTGCGCATACGGCGGCTGCGGGTGATGGTGCGGCGTACGTTCATGGTGGTAACTCCCCTGGGCTGTCGCGGACTTGGCGCCTGCTGTTCGATGAGTTCAGTCTTGTCGCCGCCCGGCGGGAGCGTATGAGCGCAACTACTCAGATGATCTGGATGATGTGCTTACCGCGGACGCCGCCCGCCTCCAGGGCACGGTGGGCCGCGCCGATCTCCGACAGCGGGCGCACGGTGTCCACGACGGGGCGGATGCCGTCGGTCTCGACGCGCTCGGTCACATCGGCGAGGAGCTGGTGGTCCGGGTTGCCGCTGAAGACGCGGATCCGGCGCGATCCGTGGACGGTGGAGGCGAGGATGCGGGCGAGGCTCGGGA
This sequence comes from Streptomyces sp. NPDC093109, assembly GCF_040701725.1. NCBI lineage: Bacteria > Bacillati > Actinomycetota > Actinomycetes > Kitasatosporales > Streptomycetaceae > Streptomyces > Streptomyces sp. NPDC093109. The sequence continues at coordinate 43,887 of NZ_JBFBEZ010000018.1, read as the reverse complement.
GGACATGGGCCTCGTCGAACGCGATGGCCACCATCCGGCCGCCGGGGGACAAGAGCCTCCGGTACGCCGGTTGTTCGGTGCCGACCGTGTCCAGGACGACATCGAAGCGGCCCAGGTCGGCGGCGCGGTTCGTACGGTAGTCCAGGACCTCGTCGGCGCCGAGGCCGCGCACGAAGTCCTCGCTCGCCGCGCTCGCCAGGGCGGTCACATGGGCGCCGAGGCTCTTGCCCAGCTGGACCGCCACGCTGCCCACGCCGCCCGCGCCGCCGCGTACGAGAAGGCGTTCGCCGGGCCGGAGGCGGGCCTTGTCGCGCAGCGCGGTGAGGGCGGTCGTGCCGCCCGCGAGCAGTGAGACGGCCTCCGCCGGGGTGAGACCGGCGGGGGCGGGGGCGATCTTGCCGGGGCTGACGGCCACGTACTCCGCCGCGCTGCCGAGCGTGGTGCGGCCCATGAAGCCCCAGACCCGGTCGCCCACCTGGTTACCCGCCCGGCTTCCCGTTACCGACGGTCCGGCCTCGGCGATCTCGCCGACGAAGTCGATCCCCGTACGCTGCGGGAAGCGGCGCCCGGTCACGAGGCGCACCTTTCCGGCCCGGGCGCCCAGCTCGCCGCCGTTGACGCTCACCGCGTGGACGCGGACCAGCACCTGGTCCGGCGTGATGTCCGGGACGGGCAGGCGGCCCTCGTACAGCACCTCCGGAGGGCCGTAGCGGTCGTAGAGGGCTGCGCGCATGTCGTTCATGGGTCCGTCCTGATGTCGTCGGCAACGGGCGATGTCCCGGTGCCGCCCACTCACGCTACGGCCGTAAGCGGACGATGCCTTCCACTTGGCCTAAAGTGAGAGACATGCCTGATCAGACCTCGCAGAAACCGGGACTCCGTGCCGACGCGCGGCACAATCGCGAGCGCATCCTCGACGCCGCCCGCGAGGCGTTCATGGCGCACGGCATCGATGTGCCCCTCACCGCGATCGCCCGGCGCGCGGGCGTCGGCGTCGCGACCCTCTACCGGCGCTTCCCCACGCGTGCCTCCCTCGTCAGGGAGGCCTTCGACGAGCAGCTCGCCGTCTGCGCAGGGGTGCTCGACGAGGCGCTGGCCGACCCGGATCCCTGGCGCGGGTTCTGCACCGTCGTCCACAAGGTCTCCGCCATGCAGGTCGGCGACCGGGGGTTCACCGCCGCGTTCCTCAACCAGTTCCCCGACGGCGTCGACATCGACCTCGCCCTCGAACGCACCCGCGCGCAGGAGGGCCTGGAGCTGCTGGTGCGGCGGGCCAAGGAGACGGGCATACTGCGGGACGACTTCGAGCCCAGCGACCTCGTGCTGCTCCTGGTCGCCAACTGCGGCCTCGTCGGGGCGCTGCCGTCGGCCGCGCCGGCCGCGGAGGCGTCGCACGCCGCGTCCCGGCGGCTCGTCTCGTACCTCCTCCAGTCCTTCCGGGCCGACCACGCCACGCCCCTGCCGCCGGCCGCGCCGCTGGAGCTGCGGCAGATCACTGCCCGGGGAGCCTGAGCGCGGCTCTCCGGGCAGTGGGCGGTACCTGGTGGGGGAAAGGGGGCGGTTACGCCTTCGGGTCGTGCTCGTGGTCGTGGTCCCGCGCCTTGGTGGTGGCCTTGAGGCCCTTCGGCGCCACGGCCGCCTTCTTGACGGTGCTGACGTCGTGCGCGTATGTGCCCACCGCGTTGGCGATGACACCGATGTTGATGCCGAACGCCTTCATGTTTACGTTGCCGATGTCGTCGCAGGCCGCGTGGTAGCACGCGTCGTACGCGACGTCCGCCTCACCGCCGTAACGCTTCGCCTGGGCCGCGGTCTTGATGCCCTCGGCGCCCGTGAACGTACCGCCCGCCGGGATGCCGACCTCGATGAACGGGCCGTAGTCCGAACGGCCGTTGAACTCGGATCCCTCGTGCGGGATCCGCTTCGTGTCCAGGTACTTCTGGATGGCCTTCTCGATCTGGGCCGAGCCCTCCGGGCCCGGTTCGGCGGTGTCGCTGTCCGAGCCGTCGCCGTCGTACACGAACTGCGCGTGGTTCGGGCTCGCGATCATGTCGAAGTTCAGGTAGAGCGCGAGGTCGGCGCGCTGCTTGTCGGTCAGCTCCGCCACGTAGTGCTCGGAGCCCAGCAGGCCCAGCTCCTCCGCCGACCACCACGCGAAGCGGACCTTGTTCGTCGGCTTCTCGTGCGTCTTGGCGAGTTTGAGGGCGACGTCGAGAAGACCGGCCGAGCCCGAGCCGTTGTCGTTGATGCCCGGGCCCGCGTCGACCGAGTCGAGGTGGGAGCCGAGCATGACCGTACGGTCGGAACGGCCGCCCCTGGTCTCGGCGATCACGTTGCGGGTGGTGCGCTGCTCCTGGAGCTGGCGGACCTCGAAGGAGACGCTCACCGGGCCCCCGGCGACGTCGGCGGCGAGCGCCCGGCCGTCCTCCTGGCTGATGCCGCCCGTGGGGATCACGCCGACGTCCGGGTCGCCGAGGGTGCCGCTCAGGGCGCCCGTCGTGTTGTTGTAGATGATCGCGCCGACCGCGCCCGCCGCGCCGGCCTCCTGCTGCTTCTGGGCGAAGGTGCAGCCGCCGCGCTGGATGAGCGCGATCCTGCCGGTGTACGCGTCGGCCGCGTAGTCGCCCGCGGCGCAGCCGGTGGCCGCGCTGACCGGGACGGCCGCGATCTCCGCCGTGACGCCACCCACCGGGGTGGACCTGGTGTACGACATGGCGTGGATGTCGATGTCGCGCGGCGTCGGCGCGGTGACGGCGAGCTTCTCGGCCAGCGTCTTGATGTAGGTGATCTCGAAGTCCTGGTACGAGACCTGGTAACCGGCCTTCTTGAGCAGGTCGTGGACGTACGACGCGCTCTTGTCGTGGCCGGGGGTGCCCGCGGCCCGGTTGCCGTCGTTGGCCTCCGCGATCGCCTGGAACTTCTGGAGGTGCTTGTAGGCGTCCTTCGCGGACGAGTTGCGGACCAGCTCCTTCGCGAGCTTCGCCCCCTCCTTGGCGGGGTCGTGCCGGCCGGCGGCGGAGTGCTGCGAACCGTTCTGCGAACCGGCTACGGCGGGCGAGGAGGCGGAGAGCAGAAGGGGGGCGGCGAGCGCGGTGGCGGCTGCTACTGCCACGAATCTGCGGGACGTTGCGGTCACAGGAGTCCTCTCGGTGCGATCGAACGTGAGCGAAGTTCCAGGAAAACTAGCGACCTGCGCGGCGGTTGTGAACACATGTGGCGCACGTCACGGAACGTTTCCGCAGATCGCGGCGTTAAAGGGGCGCGTCTGCGCCGGAGATCGGCCGGAACTTGCTCAAGTCGCCTTGCCGCGAGGTGACTTGCGGGTAGCTTTGGTGGCGGACGCCGGCTTCGCGGCCGTCTTCTTCGCCGCCGTCGTCGTCTTTTTCGCTGTCTTCTTTGCCGCTTTTTTCGCCTCCTGCTTGAACGCCCGTACCTTGGCCAGCGATTCGGGGCCCGTGATGTCCGCCGCCGAGCGGTACGCGCCCTCGTCGCCGTACGCGCCCGCCGCCTTCCGCCAGCCCTCCGGGCGTACGCCGAACTGCTTGCCGAGCAGCGCCAGGAAGATCTGGGACTTCTGCGCGCCGAACCCGGGCAGCTCGTTCAGCCGGTTCCGCACCTCCGCGCCCGTGGTGGCGTCGCGCCAGATCGCGGTGGGATCGCCGTCGTAGTGCTCGACCAGGTACTGGCAGAGCTGCTGTACGCGCCCGGCCATGGACCCCGGATAGCGGTGCACGGCGGGCTTCTCCGCGAAGAGCGCGGCGAAGGCGTCGGGGTCGTGGGCGGCGATGGCGCGGGCGTCGAGGTCGTCCTGGCCCATGCGGACGGCGATGGTGTACGGGCCGCTGAAGGCCCACTCCATCGGGACCTGCTGGTCGAGGAGCATGCCGACGAGCGCGGCCAGCGGGCTGCGGCCGAGCAGGGCGTCGGCCTCGGGCTGCTGTGCGAGATGAAGGGTGGGACTCATCCCACGATGATCGCCCGGGGCGGGTGGTGGGGCAGGGAGCCACGCGCCATCTGTGTGTTCATATGACTATTTAATGGTCCGGATGGGGGATTCTCCGGCTGGGTAGATCACGGTGTCAGCGCAATCTCGGGAAACGCGCGTCTGCGGAAAGCGCATCGTTCGGAAAGGCCGTTCCACCGTGACTCAGCCCTTCGTACTGCCGGATTTCTACATGGCGTATCCGGCCCGTCTCAACCCCCATCTGGAGGAGGCCAGGGTGCACTCCACGGAGTGGGCCAGGGGCATGGGAATGCTGGAGGGATCGGGGGTCTGGGAGGAGTCCGACCTCGCAGCCCACGACTACGCGCTGCTCTGCGCGTACACCCATCCCGACTGCGACGGACCGGATCTGTCGCTGGTCACCGACTGGTATGTGTGGGTGTTCTTCTTCGACGACCACTTTCTTGAGGTCTACAAGCGCCCCCAGGACCGGGAGGGCGGCAAGGCGTATCTCGAACGGCTGGCCGCCTTCATGCCGATGGATCTCGCGGACGGTTTCCCCGAGCCGACGAACCCGGTCGAGGCCGGCCTCGCCGACCTCTGGGCGCGTACGGTCCCGAGCATGTCGCCGGCCTGGCGGAGGCGGTTCGCCGAATCGACGGAGAACCTGCTCAACGAGTCCGACTGGGAACTGTCGAACATCAACGCGGAGCGCGTGGCCAACCCCGTCGAGTACATCGAGATGCGCCGCAAGGTCGGCGGCGCGCCCTGGTCCGCCGGGCTCGTCGAGTTCGCGGCGGGCGCCGAGATCCCGGCCGCGCTGGCGGACTCCCGGCCGCTGCGGGTCCTGAAGGACACGTTCTCGGACGCGGTCCATCTGCGGAACGACCTCTTCTCGTACCAGCGGGAGATCGAGGAGGAGGGCGAGCTGAGCAATGGCGTGCTCGTGCTGGAGACCTTCCTCGGCTGTACGACACAGGAGGCGGCCGACGCCGTCAACGACCTGCTGACCTCCCGTATCCAGCAGTTCGAGAACACCGCGCTGACGGAGCTGGGGCCGCTCTTCGCGGAGACGGGCACGGACCCGGTGGGCGCCGCCGCCACGCTCGCGTATGTGAAGGGGCTCCAGGACTGGCAGTCCGGCGGGCACGAGTGGCACATGCGCTCCAGCCGGTACATGAACGGCGCGGGGGAGGGCGGGGGCGAGGGTGCCGGAGAGGGTGTGGGCGCTCCGCCGCCGCTGTTCTCCATGACGCCGGTCGGGCTCGGTACCTCCGACTTCGCCCGGGTCATCGGGTCTCTCGGTGCGGGAGCCCCCGCGCGGGCGCGCAGCCACAGCCATATCCCGTTCCAGCAGGTCGGCCCCTCCCAACTGCCCGACTTCCAGATGCCGTTCGCGCTGAAGCTGAGCCCGCATCTGGACCACTCGCGGGAGCACACCGTCGAGTGGGCCCACCGCATGGGGATCCTGGAGGCGCAGCCGGGCATCCCCGGCTCCGGCGTCTGGGACGAGGAGCGGATCCGCCGGATCGACCTGCCGCTCTGCTCCGCCGGCATCCACCCGGACGCCACGCCCGAGGGCCTCGACCTGACCTCGGACTGGCTCGCCTGGGGGACGTACGGGGACGACTACTTCCCGGTGGTGTACGGGAACGCGCGGGATCTGGCGGGCGCGAAGGCGTGCAACGACCGGCTGGCGCTGTTCATGCCGGTCGAGGACCTCACCGCGACGCCGGAACCGGCCACCGCGCTGGAGCGGGGGCTGGCCGACCTCTGGGTGCGGACGGCGGGGCCGATGGAGCCGGAGGCGCGGCGTACGTTCCGTACGACGGTGGAGGAGATGACGGCCAGCTGGCTGTGGGAGCTGGCCAACCAGGCGCAGAACCGTATCCCCGACCCCGTCGACTACATCGAGATGCGCCGCAGGACCTTCGGCTCGGACATGACGATGAGCCTGTCCCGGCTGAGCCACGGCAAGCGGGTGCCGCCCGAGATCTACCGCACGGGCCCGATGCGCTCCCTGGAGAACGCGGCGCAGGACTACGCCTGTCTGCTGAACGACGTCTTCTCATACCAGAAGGAGATCGAGTTCGAGGGCGAGGTGCACAACGGGGTGCTCGTCGTGCAGAACTTCTTCAACTGCGACTATCCCACCGCCCTGCGGATCATCGACGACCTGATGAACGAGCGGATGCGGCAGTTCCAGCATGTCGTCGCCCATGAACTGCCCGCGCTGTACGACGACTTCGCGCTCGACGCGGACGCGCGCGCGGTGCTGGACGGCTATGTGGCCGAGCTGGAGAACTGGCTCTCGGGGATCCTCAACTGGCACCACGGCTGCAAGCGTTACAAGGAGCACGAGCTGCTGGAGGACCGCGCCGGGATCGCGGGCTGGCTGCCGCCCGTGCCGAGCGGTCTCGGCACCTCGGCGGCGCGGACGCGGCTGCTCGGCTGGGAGCCGACTCGGTCATCCGTACGAGAGGTGCCCCAAATGGCGCAGTAACTCGTTCGAGCGTCAGGGAGTTTGGCATCCGGTCAGGGGGATCGACTACCGGATGGGGGCCGCGGGTGGTGAGCGGAGACGCGCTGAACGGGCGCGGGGACGCGCGGTACGGACGGGGGGACGCGCGGTACGGGCGGGGCGGTGTACGGGCGGCCGTGCTGACGGCCGTCGCCGGCTGGGTGCCGGGCGAGCCGGTGCGGAACGAGGCGCTGCCCGCCGCGTGGGAGGTCGACGACGCGTGGGTGCGCAAGCGCACGGGCATCGGCAGCCGGCACCGGGCGGGCGCGGGGGTGTCGACGGGGGACCTGGCGTATGAGGCTGCCCGGCGGCTGGTCGGTCCGGGACCGGGGCCGGGGCCGGGGCCGCGGCCGGACGCCGTTGTGCTGGCCACGGCCACGCCCGACCATCCCTGCCCCGCCACCGCCCCCGCGCTGGCCGCGCGGCTCGGGCTCGGCCAGGTGCCCGCGTTCGACATCGGCGCGGTGTGCAGCGGCTTCGTCTACGGACTCGCGGTCTGCCACGGTCTGATCGTGTCCGGGCTGTACGACCGGGTGCTGCTGGTCGGCGCGGACGTCTACTCGACCTGGCTGGACCCGACGGACCGCTCGACCGGCGTCGTCTTCGGTGACGGCGCCGGCGCGGCCCTCATCGGCGCGGGCCGGCCCGGCGATCCGGGCGAGCTGCTCGCCTTCGACCTCGGCAGCGACGGTACGGAGCACGGTCTCGTCACCGTGGCCGGCGGCGGCGCCCGGGCGCGGTCGCTGCCCGGTCCCGACGGCGAGCGTGACCCGTACTTCCGGATGCGTGGCCGGACTGTTTATCAGCACGCGGTTGAGCGAATGACCGGTTCCTGCCGATCGTTGCTGCACACCGTGGGCTGGGAAGCGGACGAGGTCGACCATTTCGTACCGCACCAGGCCAATGTCCGGATCCTGCGCTCCGTCGCGGACCGGCTCGGGATCGGTGCCGAGCGCTGTGTCGTCCATCTCGACCGCGTGGGCAATACGGGCGCCGCGTCGATCCCGCTGGCCCTGGCCGACGCGGCGGCGGACGAACGGTTCCGGGCGGGCGACCGGATGCTGCTGACCGCCTTCGGCGGCGGCCTGACCTGGGGAACGGCCGCGCTGCGCTGGCCCGGCCCGGCCCCCCGAGAGCAGAGACGTACGACGGAAGGAAGGGAAGGGCAGTCATGACGTGGACGACAGCTGAGCGGGGGAGCGCGGGCGGGGGAGCCGATCGGGGGAGCGGGCGGCGGGGGCCGGCCGAGGTCGCGGTGACCGGGCTCGGGGTGGTCACACCGGCGGGCACCGACGAGCGGGCGTTCTGGACCGGGCTGTGCGCCGGGTGGTCCGTCGCGCGGCGGCTGCCCGAACTGGCCGGGATGCCGGTCGACTTCGCGTGCGCGATCGGCGACGCGGCGGAGGCGGGCGGTCCGGCGGAGGCGGACGGTTCGTCCGGCGCGGGGGACCCGTTCGGCGCGGGGGACCCGCCCTGGGCGGGGGGCTCGCCCTGGGCTGCGGAGATCGATTTGGACGCCGTCGTGGGCGGGCGCTCGGTGTGGCGGATGGCGCGCTTCGTGAAGCTGGCGCTGATCGCGGCCCGGCAGGCGGTGGCGGACGCCGGGCTCGACCCCGCGACCTGGGAGGCGGGCCGGGTCGGCGTGGTGCTCGGGGTGGGGGTCGGCGGGGTCTCCGTACTCGTCGACAACGCGCTGCGGCTGCGCGACGAGGGACCGGAGGCCGTCTCCCCGCTGCTGGTGCCGATGATGATCCCGAACGCGGCGGCCGGGGAGGTGGCCATCGCGCTCCGCGCCCAGGGCCCGAGCTTCTCCCCGGCGACGGCGTGCGCCTCCGGGGCCACCGCGATCGCCCTGGCCCGCGATCTGCTGGCGGGCGGGCAGTGCGATGTGGTGGTGGCGGGCGGCGCCGAGTCCGTACTGACCCCGCTGGTGGTGACGGCGTTCGCGCGGATGGGCGCGCTCTCGGTCCGTACCGGCGACCCGGCCGCGGCGTCACGGCCGTTCGCGGCGGACCGGGACGGGTTCGTGCTCGGTGAGGGGGCGGCCATGGTGGTGCTGGAGCGGGAGGCGGACGCGCGGGCGCGGGGGCGTGCGCCGCGCGCGCTGCTCGCGGGCGCGGGTTCGAGCACCGACGCACACCATCCCACGGCGCCCGCGCCGCACGGGCGGGTGGCACAGGCGGCGGTGGAGACGGCGCTGCGGGAGGCGGGGTGGAGCCCGTACGACGTGGAGCATGTCAACGCGCACGGCACATCCACGCAGCTCAACGACGCCATGGAGGCCGCGCTGATCGATCGTGTCTACCCGCGCCGGCCGCCCGTCACCGCGCCCAAGGGCGTGCTGGGGCACACGCTGGCGGCGGCCGGGGCGATCGAGGCGGTGGCGACCGTACTGACGCTCGAACAAGGGATCATTCCGCCGATCGCCAATCTGGACGCGCCCGCGGTGGAGTTCGACGTGGACTGTGTGACGAAGCAGCCGCGCCGGCAGTGGGTGGAGACCGCGGTCAGTCACTCGTTCGGTTTTGGCGGGCACAATGTCGCGCTGGCGTTCCGGAGGGCTTGACGTGGTGTGACCAGGGACGACGAGGTGACTGGCGGGGCGCAATAGGGGCGCGTTCGGAGCGTGCGGGGAGGCGCGCGGGTGGCGCCGTTGTGCGCCCGTCGAATGGATGTCTTGGGGCCACCTTGGGCTAGAGAGTCGTTTCTTCGTGATCGCTTGATCGTTCTACCTCTGTGACCGTAATGACCAACAGCGACGCCGTGAATCCCGTCATTCCACCGGACCGGACGGATCCGGCGGGTCTGGCGGATCCGGCAGATCTGGCGGATCCGGCGGGCCCTACCGTGGAGCGGTTGACGGGCGTGCTGTTCGGTACGGACTTCGGGCGCGAACACGAGCCGTGGCGCCGGCTCGCCGCCTCGGAGCCGTTCCGCCGCCGGCCGGGCGCCACGGCGGAGCGGCGGCTCTCGCTGGCGTACGACCGGTTGCGTACGGTCAACGACTCGCTCGCGGATCCGGCGGCCCTGGTCGCCGACCCGCGCGCGCTCGCCGCGCTGCACGAGTGGCTGAGCCCGGTCGATCCGGTGTTCGCGACGGTCGCCGGGATCCATTACAACCTGTTCCTCGGCAGCCTGGCCGACCATCAGCCAGGCCCGGGGGGAGGCCGGGATCTCTCCGACTTTCTCGCGCTGCGCCGCGTGGGCACGTTCCTCTGTACGGAGGTGGCGCACGGCAACGACGCGGTCGGCGTCGAGACGACCGCGACGTACGACCGCGAGCGGGACGGCTTCGTGCTGCGCACGCCGCACGCGGGGGCGCAGAAGTTCATGCCCAACACCGGTCCTGCGGGCGGCCCGAAGAGCGGGGTGGTCGCGGCGCGGCTGCTGGTGGACGGCGTGGATCACGGCGTCTTCCTGTTCCTGACGCCACTGACGGAGCTGACGGAGCTGACCGAGCTGACCGAGCTGACGGGTGGGGCATCCGCTTCCGTACGGCCGCTGCCGGGGGTACGGGTGCGCGCGCTGCCCGCGCGGCTCGGCGCCCCGGTCGACCACTGCCTGACCTCGTTCGACGACGTCTTCGTCGGGCGGGACGCGCTGCTGGCGGGCCCGCACGGCGGCCTCGGCGCGGACGGGGCCTTCCACAGCGAGAGCCCCAACCGCCGCCGGCGCCTGCTGCTCTCCATCGCCCGCGTCACCCCGGGCAAGCTCTCGATGAGCGCGTGCGCCGTCGGCTCCGCGCGGCTGACGCTGGCGCTCGCCGTACGGTACGGCGGCCACCGGCTGATCTCCGGCGCGCGCGGCGCGGGCCCGGTGCCGGTCCTCGCCCACCGCAGCCACCACGGCCCGCTGGTGGAGGGGCTGGCCATGGTCTTCGCGATGACCCTGCTGCACCGTACGGCGGTCGACGCGTGGGTGACGCGTACGGCGGCGACCGAGGCGGCGGCGGAGCGGCTGGTCGCGGTGGCCAAGGGGTGGATCACCTGGCGGGCGCGCGAGGTGATCGTCGAGTGCCGTGAACGGTGCGGCGCGCAGGGCCTGTTGGAGAACAACGGCATGGCCGAGCTGCTGATCGGCGTCGAGGGCGCCATCACGGCGGAGGGCGACAACCTCGCGATCCACGTGAAGGCGGCGGCGGAGATGCTGTTCGCACCGGAGGGCGACGGCGTTCCGGCGGACGGTGGCGTCCCCGCCGAGGCGCGCGAGCTGGCGGATCCCGACTTCCAGGACGACCTGCTCGCCGCCGTCGAGGACCTGTGGCTGGACCGGGCCCGCCGCCGTATGGCCGACGCGCCCCTCGGTGACGCCCTCGTCCGCTGGAACGCCGCCTCCGGTGCCGCCCTGCGCGCGGTCGAGGCGCACGCGTACCGCCGGGCGGCCGAGGCGTATGGAACGGCGCTGGAGGGGACAGGGGCGGAGAAGGAGACAGCGGCGGAGGAGGGGACAGGGGCGGAGGAGGGGACAGGGGCGGAGGAAACGGCGGAGGCGCGGGCCGCGGGTCTGGTGCGGTCGCTGCGCGGGCTGTTCGTGCTCCGCTGGGTGGCGCGCAACAGCGGCGATCTGCTGGCCGCCGGGCGGCTCGCCGCGCGGCACGTCGCCGAGCTGCCCGAGGCCGTCGAGGCGCTCGTCGAGCGGCTGGCGCCGGACGCGCCCGTGCTGGTGCGCGCGTTCGCGCTGCCCGAGGAGCTGCTCGCCGATCTGCCGATCGCCGGGGCGGGGTACGTCGAGGCGTACGACGACCCGGAGGGGCCCTGGCACGCCGAGGGGCATCCGGACGTACCCCGGGCCGCCCAGGACGCCCAGGACTCCGGGGACGCCCAGGACGCCCAGGACGCCCAGGACTCCGGGGATGCCCAGGACCCCCGTGCCCTCCAGGACCCCCGTGACCTGCGGCGACGAGGTGCGGTTCCGTGCGGGACCGGATGAGCGAGTCCGCCGCCCCGCCCCGCCCGCCCCGGCTGCCCGATCCGCATCCGCGCGACCCGGCCGACCCGGCGTACCCGGCCGCCCCATCGACTTCGTACGACCCGCGCGTCCCGCGAAGGCGCGCTTCCGGCGTGTGCCCAGCACGTATGACCGTGACTGCGTACGCGCTCCCCACCCACCCTGCGAGAGGAACCTGCCATGACCACGAACGTGACCCCGATCCACCCGAAGATCGCCGAGGTGCTCACCGGAACCTTCAAGGTCCCCGCGGCGGAGATCGTCCCCGAGGCCACCATGGACAGCCTGGAGATGGATTCCCTGGCCGTCGCGGAGTTCGCCGTCATCATCAAGGAGACGCTGGGCGTCGTCGCCGACTCCGAGGCGGTTCTCAAGGGCGCCTCGCTGGCCGAGATCACCGCGTACCTCGACCAGACGGCCGAGGACGACGGCCGATGACCGGACCCACTGTCGCCATCACCGGCCTCGGCATGATCACACCGGCCGGCCTGGACACCGGATCCACCTGGGACGGTGTGTGCGCCGGTGTCTCGCTCGCCCGTACGATCCCCGAACTGCGCGGCGGCGCACTGGACTTCGCCTGTACGGTCGGCGGCGGACCGGGGGACGGACCGGGCACTGCTTCGCATGACGGCCGGGGTGGCGGCGTCGATCTCGACGCGTTGATCGGCGGGCGTACGGCCTTCCGGATGGGCCGGTACGTGAAGTTCGCGCTCCTCGCCGCGCGCGAGGCGGTCGCGGACGCCGGGCTCGACCCGAAGAGCTGGGACGGTACGCGGGTCGCCGTGGTCGTCGGCACCAGCAGCGGCGGCACGGCGAACCTCACGGAACAGGCCGTGGTGCTCGACCGGCGCGGTTACGACGCGACCTCGCCGTCCGCGATCCTGCTGACGATCCCCAACATGCCGGCGGCCGAGATCGCCATCCGGATGCGGGCCACCGGGCCCAGCATGGCGCCCTGCACGGCCTGTTCGTCCGGTGTCACCGCGCTGCACGTGGCGCGCGACCTGCTCGCCACCGGGCAGTGCGACATCGCGGTGGCGGGTGCGACGGAGTCGATCATCTACCCCGTCGCCATGGCGGGCTTCGCCCGCTCCGGCGCGGCGGCGCTGGCCGGGCCCGGGGACGATCCGGCGCTGCTGTCACGGCCGTTCGCGAAGGACCGCGCCGGTCTGGTGGTCGGTGAGGGCGCCGCGATCATGGTGCTGGAGCGCGAGGTCGACGCGCGGGCGCGCGGCGCGGCGCCCCGGGCGCTGCTGGCGGGCGCCGGTGCCACCACCGACGCGTACCACCCCACGAGCCCCCACCCGTCGGGCGTCGTGGCGCAGCGCGCGGTGGAGGCGGCGCTGCGGGACGCGGGGTGGAGCCAGTACGACGTCGACCACGTCAACGCGCACGGCACCTCGACCCAGCTCAACGACGCGACCGAGGCGGCGCTGATCAGCAGGCTCTTTCCGCACCGGCCGCCGGTCACGGCGCCCAAGGGGGTGCTGGGGCACTGTATGGGCGCGTCCGGGGCGATCGAGGCGGGGCTGACGGTACTCACCCTTCAGTACGGTGTCGTACCGCCGATCGCCAACCTGGACGCGCCGGCGGTCGAGTTCGACATCGACTGTGTGACGAAACAGCCGATGCGGATGCCGATGGACCGGGCGGTCACCCACTCGTTCGGCTTCGGCGGGCACAACGCGGTGCTCGCGCTGGAGCGCGCCTGACGCGGTCCGCGTGCGCCCAACTCCCGTTACCGGCCTGTGCGCCCACCCGGCGTATCGCCGTCCCCTTCCCGCGCGTACCACGCGTAACGCGGGGGACGGCCCAGCGGCTGCGGCTCCTGTTTCCTGCTGCTGCTCTTGCTGCTGTTCCCGTTTCCTGCTCCACACCCAAGCCCCCTTTCGGCCACCCCTCAGCCCTACTTGGAGATCCCCCCATGCCCAGGCGCCGCCCACGCCCGTCGTTCCGCGGACGCACCGTCGTCATCACCGGCGCCGCACGTGGTGTCGGCGCGCAGCTCGCCCGTACGCTCTCGGCGCGCGGCGTCCGGGTGGCGCTCGTCGGCCTGGAGCGCGCCGAACTCGCCTCCGTCACACGGTCGTTGGTGGGTGAGGCGGACTACTGGTACGCGGATGTCGCCGACGCCGAGGACATGTTCCGTACGGCGCGGTCCGTCGCGCGGCGCTTCGGCGGGGTGGACGCGGTCGTCGCCAACGCGGGGGTCGCGGTGGGCGGGCCGTTCCTGCACGCCGACCCGGCGACGTGGCGGCGCGTCATCGAGGTCAACCTCGTCGGCGGCGCCAACACCGCCCGCGCGTTCCTGCCCGCGCTGCTCGACTCCCGCGGCTACTACCTCCAGATCGCCTCGCTCGCCGCGCTCGCGCCGACGCCGATGATGACGGCGTACTGCGCGTCCAAGTCCGGTGTGGAGGCGTTCGCCCACGCCCTGAGGGCCGAGGTCGCCCATCACGGGGTGGGGGTCGGGGTCGCGTACCTGACCTGGACGGACACGGACATGGTGCGCGACGCGGAGCGCGAGCCGATGCTCCGCGAGCTGCGCGCCCGGCTGCCCCGGCCCGCCGGCCGTACGTATCCGCTGGCGCCGGCGGTCGACCGTATCGCCGACGGCCTGGAACGCCGCGCCCCCCACATCTACGCCCAACGCTGGCTGCGCGCCGCCCAGTTCCTCCGCGCCGCCCTCCCGGCGGCGGCGGCCCGCCGCGCCCCGGACTACATGCCCGCGCTGGAGTCCCTGACCCCGCCCCTGACCACGCCCGTGACCACTGCCGTGACCACCCCTTTGGTCGGCCCGGGCGGCGCGGCAGACGCGGCGGAGTGGTCCGCCGGGACGGCGGCAGTTCTGCGACGTTAGATTCATCTCCGGCAAGATTTTTGACTCTTGTGTCGCGGCTGCGTGGAATTGGGCGGGCCGCGTCGCGAAGAGGGGGACGCGGTTGACGTCGGCCCGTAGGCTTGTGGTATGAGCGATGCTGGGAAGCACATCAAAGAGGTACGTAAACGTCGTGGACTGAGCCAATCCGAACTCGCCGCCGCTTCAGGCGTTTCGCTGTCCATCATCCGCAAGCTTGAGCAAGGCGAACGGGAATCCGCTCGCCTGGAGACGCTTCGCAAGCTGGCGTCCGCCCTTCGAGTGCCGACGATGCGGCTGACGAACGGTCCACGGGAGGAGGGGCCCACGGCAGGTACCGAAGAACGCTGGGGATCTGTACGGGCGGCCCTTGAACGACCGCCGCAGGATCCGGACCTGGAAGACGAGCGGCCGACCAGCGGCGGGGTGTCCCGGGCTCTCGCGGATCTTCAGGAGCAGCCGCAGTACCGGAAAGACAGGTTCAGTGAACTGACTGCCTTACTTCCGGCTCTCCTGCGTGACGCGGAGGCGCTGGGGACGGAGGGGCGTGAGGTACGCGTCCGTGTTCTGCAATTCATCGGCGTGCTCATGGTCCAGACACGGCAGTTCGACGTGGCGGAGCTTGCACTCAACCGAGCCATGGATGACGCCGCCGACCGTATGGAGCGGGCCACTACGGCCAACACGCAGAGCTGGTTGCTGCTGCGACAGGGCAAGTTGGACGACGCCTTGAACGTGGCCGTGAAGTGGGCGGATGAAGTGGAGCCGCGCCTGTCCCGGGCGACACCGGCGGAGCTGAGCACATGGGGGCTGATGCTCCTGAAGGTCTCGTCGGCCGCCATGCGCAACAACCAGCCCGGACAGGGCCACGATGCTCTCAAACTGGCCAAGGCCGCAGCTGTGGCGATGGGTCGGGAAAGGGTGACGGAGGCGGACGCGAACCGCACGTTCGGCCCCACGCGCGTGCAGTTGATGCAGGTGGAGAACGCGGGCGTACTCGATCGGCCGGACGCCGTACTTCGTCTTGCCGAGCGTGTCCCGGCGATCACGCTGCGGCCCACGAGTGGCAGCCGCAATCGGCATCATCTCGACGTGGCAGAGGCGTTGGCCAAGACCGGAAACTATGTTGATGCCTTCGAAAGGCTGGCGGCTGTCGGTCGGGCGGCGCCCGAATGGCTGCCTCATCAGCCCTACGCGCGAAGGGTTCTCAAGCGAGTCATTGAAGGACGTCGAACGCTGACACCGGAGATGCGCACTATGGCAACACACATCCACCTGGAGGTGTGAGCGGTAACGTGGCACTTCTGGCCAATGGGTAATCGAAGTGACACAGACAGTGACGGACGATTCCTCTTAGTGTGACGTCAACCACCCATCCCATGGGGATACCCCCGCAACCGTGCGACCGGTCCGGGGGCGTGGTCAACGCCAACTGGGAGCGTCAACATGCGCCACACTATCGCCCGTTTGATGAGACGGGCGGAGCGACCTCCGGTTTCCGCCCAACTCCCCTCCCCCTACGCCCGAGCCAGGGCGTTCCCCCTGGTCACCGCCCCTCGCACGCCGGCCGTCCTGCTCGTCGACAGGATGGAGTTCGGACGCTGGGAGCGTGCCCGGCAGCGTCGGCGCCGGTGGGGCCTGCGGGCGGCCTGGGTCGCGCGGCAGGGTGGCGATCCCGGGCCGTACATGAATCCCGGGCCGTACATGGTCTCCGGCCTGGGGGTGGCGTGATGGAGTGCCACGGCTACGGCCACGGCGACGGCCAGGAGTGGGCTCCCGTCATCCTGCGGTGGAAGCGGCACGCGTGTTCCGTGGGGCTGGCGCGGGCGGAGTTACGTAAGACGCTGGGCGCTTGGGGGCTGGGCGCGCTGGAGGAGTCGGCCGTGCTGGTCGTCTCCGAGCTGGTCACCAACGCCGTACGCCATGCCCATGTGCCGCCCGGGCGGGAGATCGAGACCCGGTTTCTGGCCGTGCCCGAGGGGGTGCGCCTTGAGGTGCATGACGCGTGTTCCGTGCGGCCGGAGGCGCGGCGGGGACCGTCGGGTGCCGTCGACGGGCGCGGGCTCGTCCTGGTGGAGGCGCTGGCCGATGCGTGGGGCGTGGCGGACCGCGACGGTGTGGGCAAGGCCGTCTGGGCGGTGCTGCGCGGATGACATGGCTTCTGTTCCGGCTGGTGCTGGGTTCGGCGCTGGGGTTCCCCGGCGCTGATCGCCCGCGCCTGCCGGCGGGCGCGTGCCCGTGCGCACGCTGCGCCGGACTCGGTGGCCCGCCCGATCCGCACCTCATGGACCGGCTCCTCGCGTACGAGCGCGAGTCGGCGGAGTGGGAATCCCTGATCGCCTGGCTCCGGGCGGAGAGCCGCACCGGATAGGGACGGGTCTGTCCCGTTGCCGTCGGGGGAACGCCGACCGCGGTGGCCGCGCATTCGACTGCACCGCCACGGCAGTCGATGCGCGGTGGCCCGCGCTCCGTCACCGGGGCCCCGACCGGCGAGTACTGATGCGGTCAGCGAAGCATGAGCGGTCCTTGGGGCCGATGTGAAGCCCGGGGAACTGATACGGCAGACCCGGCAGGCAAAGGGCCTCACGCTCGCCGAACTGGGGAAGTTGACCGGATACTCCGGGGCCCAGGTTTCCCGGTACGAACGGGGCATCTCCCCGATGACCGACGTCGATGTGCTGCGGTGCTTCGCCGACTCCCTCGAACTTCCGCACCGGGCATTCGGCCTGGCCCCGCTCATGCCGCGACCGGAGCTCCGACACGGGCAACCGATCGGAGCAACTGGTGCCTTCCCCCGCATGCCCGCCCATAGGCTGGGTAGACCCGGGTCGGAGGGCGGTGAAGATCCTTTGCAGCGCAGGAAGTTGCTTGCGGGCCTGGCGGCCACCGCCGCAGCGGCCGCAACCCCAGTGCTTGGGAGCGGAACCGTTCAGGCAGATGAAGCCCTGCTCGGCGAGCTGCTCGTCGCTCGCTTGCGGGACGCGATGCTCGGCCTGGGGAAGGCCCCCGCCGCACCACCGGCCGAGACTCTGTCCAGCGACTTCCCCCGTGCGCTCGCAGACTTCGACGCCTGCCGTTATGCCTCTCTCGCCGTGCGCCTGCCCCGCCTCATCCGCGTCGGCCACGCGCACACACCTGGCGGCGGTACCGAGGACGACTACAGGCTCCTGGCCAAGAGCTACCTGCTGGCCACCCGCATGCTCGTCAAACTGGACGAGCAGCAGTTGGGCTGGATGGCCGCCGACCGCGCCCGCCAGCTCGCCGAGGCCGCCGGCGACGTCCTCGCGGTCGCCGAGTCAGCCCGCCAACTCGCCGTGCTCGCCCGCAAGGCCGGATGGCATGGGGAGGCCCTGTCGATCGCGCTGTCCGCCGCCGACCACCCCGACCTGCGCGACGCCGGACGAGCCGGTGCGGCAGTACGCGGTCTCCTTGTCCAGAGTGCGGCCTACACCGTGGCCAGGCGGGGCGACCGCGACGGGATGCGGGAGCTGACCGACGAGGCCGCGGCCATCGCCAAGGAACTCGGCGGCGCCACCCTGGTCCGCGACCACGGCGGTGGCTTCAGCCCTGTCACCGTGCAGCTCCACCGCATCTCCGCCGAGAACTACGCCGGCGATCCACTGGCCGCGCTCGCCGCCGCCCGCTCCATCTCCCTCAAGGCGCTGCCCAGTGTCGAGCGCCGCTCCCGGGCACTGAGCGACATTGCCGTCACCTACGACAGGCTCGGCCGCCGCAGCGACTGCATCCGCACCCTCCTGGCCGCCGAGCACTGCGCTCCCCAGGAGACCCACGCCCGGCCGGCGACCAAGTCGCTCATCTCCAGCCTCCTGGTGTCCGGACCCGCCTCAACGGAGCTACGCGGTCTCGCGGTACGCAGCGGCGTCCTCGCATAGCACCGGGGGCTGGTAATCCCCGGTGCCCGCGGACGTGGCACAGATCACCGTGGCGGCCAGCCGTGACGAGGGGGAACGGTTCGGCGATCTCGACGGGCTCCGGCTGACGGTGACGCCGACGCGCGGGGCGCCGATGGGCGGGGTCTGACCCGTGCCCGTTCGGGGAACGCTGACCGCGGTGTACCGGGGCCTGCGCTCCCTCACGGGGTGCCGTCCCGCCCCTTTCCGATCCTGACGATCGGCTACGGGAACGGGAACGGGAACGGGTACGTGGCGCGGCACGGGTCAGTGGCCATGGTCCGGAAGGTCGTTGACCGCGTGCGTTGATGTCTCGCGGAATTGTTTGGGCGAGCAGCCGACCACGCGGCGGAACGCGGTGCTGAACGCGCTCTCGGATTTGTAGCCGATCGCGAACGCGAGTTCGGAGATCGTTCGCGTGCCACGGCTCAGAGCGTCGCGGGCGAGGCTCATTCTCCACTGGATCAGATAGTCCAACGGCGTCGTTCCGACCTGGTTCTTGAAGGATGCGGCGAAGGCGGACCGTGACATGCGGCTGATACCGGCGAGCTCTTGGAGAGTCCAGGGGTGCGCCGCGTCGGCGTGCATGGCTCGAAGTGCTGCACCGATGGCGTCGTCGTTGAGCGCGCCCAGCCAGCCGGTGGGCCGTTCGGCCCCTTCGGCGTGGGCGCGCAGCATGTGGACGAACAGGACCTGTGCGAGGTGGTTCAGGACGAGAGCGCTGCCGGCGGCGGCGGTTCTGGTCTCGGCGAGCAGGAGCTCGCAGAGGTGCGCCAGGAGCTTGCCGCGGGGATCAGCGGCACGGACCAGCACGAGCAGCGGGAGAGCCTGGGCCAGGACCGGGGCGTTCGTGTCCGCGAACGAAAAGTGCCCACCACAGAGGTACGTGTCTTCCTCGTCCTCCGGGCCGATGCGTACGACACCGTCCCTGGCGCTGTCCCACACCGGCTTCGCCGGGCGCGGTGGTGCGCTGAGTGTGCTGCCCAGGATGTAGGGCGGGGGGTTGCCCAGCAGGTAGAAGTCGCCCTCCTCCAGCAGTACGGGCTTGTGCCCGTCAAGGGTCAGCCGGCATGTGCCGCGCGCGACGATACCCAGCCTGACATGGGAGGACTGATCGAAGCGCAGCGCCCACGCTCCTGCCGTTCGGAGGCCGGGGTCGAGCAACACGCGTGGGCGCAGGAGACCGATGGCGTCGGTGATCGGATCGCCGGAGCCGAGCACACGCTTCTCCTTTCGTGATGACTTTTCGTGACGAATCTCTGGACGATGCATAAAGAAATAAGGACTATGCGTGATGCATCGTACCGGGGTGTTCCTGCAGTATCGCTATCGAAGCAGGTCAGCACAGAGGGCTATGGAGGCACTCGCATGGGACACCTTGAGGGCAGAACAGCTGTGGTCACCGGCGGCAGCACCGGAATCGGTCTGGCCACCGCCGTACGTCTGGCGGACGAGGGCGCGCACGTGTTCATCACAGGCCGGCGCAGGACCGAGCTGGACGCCGCCATCGAGACCATCGGAACAACCAGGGCCACCGCGGTGGCCGGCGACATCTCCGAGGCGGCCGACCTGGACCGGCTGTACGACGCGGTGCGGGCCCGGGGGCAGGGACTGGACGTGCTCGTCGCGAACGCGGCGATCGGTGCGTTCGTGACACTGGAGCAGACCACCGAGGAGCACTTCGACCGGACCTTCGGTGTCAATGTCCGGGGGACTCTGTTCACCGTGCAGAAGGCGCTCCCGCTGCTCAATGACGGTGCCTCGGTCATCCTGACCGCTTCCACGGCCGCCGACAACGGCCAGGAGGCGTTCGGTGCGTACGCGGCGTCCAAGGCCGCAGTCCGGTCGTTCGCGCGGACGTGGTCCAACGAACTCAAGGGCCGGGGCATCCGGGTCAACGCGGTGTCGCCGGGCGGGGTCGAGACTCCCGGGCTCACCAATCTTCTCGGCGGCGAGGAGACTCTGTCCGTCGTCAAGGAGCATGCCGCCGCGACGGTGGCCAAGGGCCGCATAGGGCGTCCCGAGGAGGTCGCCGCCGCCGTGGCGTTCCTCGCGTCCGACCAGAGCGGCTACATCGTTGGCGCGAACATCTACGTCGACGGCGGGCAGAACCAGATCTGACGGACCTGACTGACCGGGGGCGGCGTCAGCGCGCGCCGAGCTTCCGGATGCGATCCGAGGGGCGAGCCGGTGGATCCCACAGCGTCAATCGGCGTGGTTGGCGAAGCCTGACCTGAGCTAATTTCGGCCGGGCAGATCGGGCGGATCAGGCAGAACGGACAGATCGCTGTCCGGATCGGACAGATCGGCCGACTCGGTGCGCTGGTCGGCCGGCTCGGTGCGCTGGTCGGCCGGCCGCGTGGCCGCCCGGTCGGCCGCCTCCCGTACGTACGTCTCCGCGCTCCGTACGAACATCGCGTGCAGGTCGCGGGCGGCCTGGGTCATGGTGGCCGACAGGGGGTGCTGGATGACCATCAGGACGGCCGGGGTGTCGGCGTCGAGGGGGCGGGTGGTGATCATGCCGGCGCGTTCCAGGGGGTCGCCGATGACACTGAAGTCCGGCAGGACCGTGGTGCCCAGGCCCTCCGCGACCATCAGCTTGCCCATCTCGGCGCCGTCCGTGGAGTACGAGAAGGTCGGGCTGCGGCCCTCCAGGAGGCGGTGCACGTAGCGGTGCATGACGTAGCCGGAGCGCATCACGATCAGCGGTTCGGAGAGGAGGTCGGCCACCGAGACCGTACGGAGGGCCGCCAGGCGGCTGTCGGAGCGTACGCAGACGACCGGGCGGCCCCGGAGGAGTTCGGTGGTGTGGAAGCCGGGCGGTTTGTCGTCGCCCTGGAGGTAGTTGACCAGCCCGAGATCGAGCCCGCCCTCCAGCAACTCCCGGTGGATCTCCGCCTGTTGAGCGCCGGTGACCTCGACCTGGGTCTCGGGGTGCGCGGCGCGGAACGCCTGGATGGTGGGGACGAGCAGCGGCACCGTCGCCGCGTTCACCGTGCCGAGCCGGATCATCCGGGTCGTACGGTGCTGGTCGTCGGCCGCCCGGCGCAGTGTGTCGACCGCGTCCAGCACACCGATGATGTGCGGCAGCAGCTCGCGCCCGGCGGCGCTGATCCGGGCGCCGGAGCGGCGCCGGTCCAGGATGTCCACGCCGAGCTCGCGCTCCAGATTCCGTACGGTCTCGCTCAGCGCGGGCTGTGAGACGTGGAGCGCCTCGGCCGCGCGGCGCAGGGACCCGAGCCTGGTGACGGCCTCGATGTATTCGAGTTGCTCTATTCGCATCCGGGCGTCTCGCATTCAACGGTGGAAGGGAAACCCTATCACCGGGTCGAATTTGCCGAATCGACCGTTGATGGGTCCGGGGGTACGCTCATCCACGTAAGAAGCCTGGGAAGCCGGGAAGCTGTCGAATAAGCCGGAAAGGCGGTGGCGCGGCAATGAACGATCTTCGGGAACTCACCCGGCGGCGCCATGTCGACCTGGTCCGTGTCTCCAGCTCCCTGTGTCTGCGGCGCCCGGTGCTCGCGGCTTCCGCTCCTGTGTCCGCGTAACGGCTGAGTAGCTCCACACCGCCGTAGCGGCCGTAGCCGGACGTAGCGCTTTCTCTTTCCCGTCTCGCGGGATTTCTTCGCGCCTTCGCGCCTCCGTGGAATTCATCCACTTTTCACATTCGCCTGCCTGAATCCGTACACCGGGAGTTCCCGATGTCTTCTCCGTCTTCTCCGTCTGCTCCGTCACCTCTCCGCTTCGCCTACTGGGTGCCCAATGTGAGTGGCGGCCTCGTCACGAGCAGGATCGAACAGCGCACCGACTGGGGATACGACTACAACCGCGAACTCGCCGTACTCGCCGAGAACAGCGGCTTCGACTACGCGCTCAGCCAGGTGCGCTACATGGCCAGTTACGGCGCCGAGTACCAGCACGAGTCGACCAGCTTCAGCCTCGCCCTCCTCCTCGCGACCGAGCGGCTCAAGGTCATCGCCGCCGTACATCCCGGGCTCTGGCACCCGGGTGTGCTGGCCAAGCTCGGTGCCACCGCCGACCACCTGTCAAAGGGGCGGTTCGCGGTGAACGTCGTCAGCGGCTGGTTCAAGGACGAGTTCACCGCACTCGGCGAACCGTGGCTGGAGCACGACGAGCGCTACCGCCGCTCGGAGGAGTTCATCCGCGCGCTGCGCTCCGTCTGGACCGAGGACCACGCCGAACTGGCCGGGGACTTCTACCGGATCAGGGACTTCTCGCTCAAGCCCAAACCGCTCAACACCCCCGAGCGCCCCCACCCGGAGATCTTCCAGGGCGGCAACTCCACGGCCGCCCGCGCGATGGCCGGCCGGGTCTCCGACTGGTACTTCAGCAACGGCAAGGACTTCGACGGCGTCACCGAGCAGGTCAGGGACGTACGGGCCGCGGCCGACGCCGCCGGGCGGGCCGGGCGGGTGCGGTTCGGGCTCAACGGGTTCCTCATCGCCCGTGACACCGAGGCCGAGGCGCGCGATGTCCTGCGCGAGATCGTGGCGAAGGCGGACACCGAGGCGGTCGAGGGCTTCGGCTCGGCGGTGAAGCAGGCGGGCCGGTCCGCCGCCGACGGCAAGGGCATGTGGCAGGACTCGTCCTTCGAGGACCTCGTCCAGTACAACGACGGCTTCCGTACCGGGCTGATCGGTACGCCGGAGCAGATCGCCGAGCGGATCGTGGCGTACAAGCGGCTCGGCGTCGACCTGTTCCTCCTCGGCTTCCTGCACTACCTGGAGGAGGTCGAGTACTTCGGCAAGCGGGTGCTGCCGCTGGTGCGGGAGCTGGAGGCGCAGCTGCCTGAGGAGGAGCGGGAACGGCTGGAACGGGGCGAGCCTGTGGCCGCCGCCGGCTCCTCGTCCGTCACGGTCTGATCCCTCGCCCCTCCCTCGTACCCCTCTCGCTCCTCCCTCGCCCCTCTCTCGTCCCCCTCTCGTACCGTCAGCCACAGGAGACGCACCCGCATGAGCACCCTCGCCGCCGCCGACTGGACCGCCCTCCCCACCCCCACCGACGCCCCCGGCTGGCTCGCCCGCGCCGCCGACGTCGCCGCCGTCCTCGCCACCGACGCCGCCGCCCGCGACAAGGCGGCTGCCACCCCGTACGCCGAGGTCCAGCTGCTCAAGGACGCCGGCCTGGTCACCCTGCTCGGCCCCGTCGAGCACGGCGGTGGCGGCCAGGACTGGACGACGGCGTACCGCGTCGTCCGCGAGGTGGCGAAGGCCGACGGTTCGATCGGCCAGCTCCTCGGCTACCACTACCTCTGGAACTGGGCGGCCCGGCTCGTCGGCACCCGCGCGCAGTGGGAGGCGGTGGAGGCCGAGGCCGCCCGTAACCGCTGGTTCTTCGGCGGAGCCGTCAACCCGCGCGACAACGACGTCGCCGTACGGGAGACGGCGGACGGCGAGTCCCTCGTCTTCACCGGGCGCAAGACCTTCTCCACCGGCAGCAAGGTCTCCGATGTCACCGTCCTGGAAGGGGTGTTGGAGGGTACGGAGAACCACGTCTTCGCCATCGTCCCCTCCGACAGCGAGGGCCTGACCTTCCACGACGACTGGGACAACATCGGCCAGCGCCTCACCGAGAGCGGCGGTGTCACCATCGACGGTGTGCGCGTCCCGTGGGCGGCGGCGGCCGGTTACACCGACAAGGTGTTCACCCCGCGCGTGTACAACACACTGAACGTCCCCACCATCCAGCTCGTCTTCATCAACTTCTACCTCGGGATCGCGGCGGGCGCGCTGGAGACCGCCACCACCTACACCACCACCAAGACGCGCCCCTGGCTGCACGGCGGGTACGAGCGCGCGGTGGACGAGCCGTACGTCATCGACGTGTACGGGGACCTCACCGCCAAGCTCTGGGCGGCCGAGGCCCTGGCCGACCGGGTCGCCGAGGAGGGGCAGCGGCTGCACGCGGACCCCGACGCGGTCACACCGGAGGCGCGGGGCGCGTTCGAGGTGCGGGTGGCGGCGGCGAAGGCCGTCGCGACGGAGGTGGCGCTGGAGGTCACCGGCCGGATCTTCGAGGTCACCGGCGCGCGGTCCACGGCGAGCGCCGAGGGGCTCGACCGCTTCTGGCGGAACGTCCGTACGCACACACTGCACGACCCGGTGGCGTACAAGCGGCGCGAGGTGGGGCGGTCGGTGCTGCTGGGTGAGCTGCCCGAGCCGACTTGGTACTCCTGATCGGTCCGGTCCGCTCCGGTCCGGTTCAGTCCGGTTCGGTTCGGTCCGGTTGCGATCGCTGCGTTCCCTCCCCTCCCCTTCTGCTCCCCTTCCTTCCTTTCCCCGAGGTGAATCCGTATGGCCACCATCCTCTCCGTCTCCGGCAGCCCGTCCCCCACCTCCCGCACGGCCCGGCTGCTCCGCCACCTCGACGGCCGGCTCGCCGACCAGGGGCACCGGGTCGTCCCGTTCGATGTCCGTACGCTGCCCGCCGACGCGCTGCTCGGCGCCGACTTCGGGCATCCCGCGATCGTGGCGGCGCGGCGGCTGTTCGAGGAGGCCGACGGGGTGGTGATCGGGACGCCCGTCTACAAGGCCGCGTACTCGGGGCTGCTGAAGTCCCTGCTCGATCTGCTGCCGCAGTACGCGCTGGCGGGCAAGACCGTGCTGCCGCTCGCGACGGGCGGTTCCACGGCGCATGTGCTGGCGATCGACTACGCGTTGCGGCCGGTGCTGTCGTCGATGGGCGCGGCGCACATCGTGCAGGGGTGGTTCGTGCTGGACAAGCACATCACGGTGGCGGAGGACGGGGTGTCGGTGGCGGTCGATCCGGCGTCGCGGGAGGCGCTGGAGCAGGTGGTGGACCAGTTCTCGGCCGCGCTGGGGTCGGCGGCATCCGGCTCCCGTCTCTCGGCCGTGGCGGCCTGAGATGGCCGTACGTGAACAGCGTGCGCGGGTTATCGCGGACGACGCCGAGGCGCTCGCCGTGGCCGCCGCCCTGGCCGAGGAGTTCCGTACCGGAGCCGCCGCCCGGGACGAGGAGCGCGCCCTGCCGCGCGCCGAGCTGGACCGGTTGTCGGCGTCCGGGCTGCTCGCGGTCTCCGTGCCGCGCGCGTACGGCGGCGCCGAGGTGTCCGCCCGTACGCTCGCGGAGGTCTTCCGGCTGCTGGCGGCGGCCGATCCGAGCCTGGCGCAGATCCCGCAGAGCCACTTCGTGTACGTGAACGTGCTGCGGAGCCAAGGGACCGACGCGCAGCGGAAGTTCTTCTTCGGGGAGGTGCTGGCGGGGCGGCGGTTCGGCAACGCGCAGTCGGAGAAGGGGACCGCGCATGTGCGGGACATCCGGACCCGGCTGGTGCCGCGCGCGGATATCGATGGTGTGCTGCTGCTGAACGGTGAGAAGCACTACGCGACGGGCGCGCTGTTCGCGGACTGGATCCCGGTGCTGGCGCGGCTCGGCGCGGGGGACGAAGGCCAGGGGAACGGCGACGACGACGCGCCGCTGCACGTCGCGTACGTACGGCGTGACGCGCCCGGTGTGACCGTTGTGGACGACTGGGACGGCATGGGCCAGCGCACCACCGCCAGTGGCACCGTACGGCTGGTGGATGTCGAGGTGGCGGC
This sequence comes from Streptomyces sp. NPDC093109, assembly GCF_040701725.1. Classification (NCBI taxonomy): domain Bacteria; kingdom Bacillati; phylum Actinomycetota; class Actinomycetes; order Kitasatosporales; family Streptomycetaceae; genus Streptomyces; species Streptomyces sp. NPDC093109. Next base: position 18,122 of record NZ_JBFBEZ010000018.1, on the reverse strand, counting down.
GGATCGTGTCGTACCGCACCACCTGACCTTCGAAGGGCCGCAACTCCATGGAGCGGTGGCCCAGTTGCTGCACGCGGCCATCGACGCGGGGATCGCGGTCGGCGCGTTGGCGGAGGCCGCCGCGTTCGTCCGTACGCACAGCAGGCCGTGGTTCGAGGCGGTCGGGGAGGGCTACGGGACGACGGCCGAGGACCCGCTGCTCGTGCAGCGCTTCGGTGAACTCGGCCTGGACGTACGGGCGTCGGACGCGCTGCTGCGCGCGGCGGCGGACGCGGTGGACACCGCATCCGCCGACCTCACGGACCGGTCGGCCGCCGAGGCGTCGATCGCGGTGGCTGCGGCGAAGGTCCACGCGGCGCGGGCTGCGGTGGAGACGGGCAGCGCGCTGTTCGAGGTGGCGGGGACGCGGGCCGCCCTGGACGGGCTCAATCTGCACCGGTACTGGCGCGACGCGCGGACGCACACCCTGCACGATCCGGTGCGCTGGAAGGTGCAGCACATCGGCCGGTATGTGCTGAGCGGGACGAGGCCGCCGCGCCACGGCCTGCTCTGACCTCATCTTCCTTTCCTTGTACGGTGTTTGGAGAATCCCGTGAGCCTCACCTTCCACTGGTTCCTGCCCACCTACGGCGACAGCCGCCATGTGATCGGCGGCGGTCACGGTGTGGCGGCGGGAGCCGCCGGAGCCGCCGGAGCCGCCGGCGGGCAGCGGCCGGCCGATCTCGGCTATCTGACCCAGATCGGCCGGGCGGCCGAACAGCTCGGCTTCGAGGGCGCGTTGACCCCCACCGGCGCGTGGTGCGAGGACGCCTGGCTGACCACGGCCATGCTGGCGCGGGAGACCGAACGGCTGAAGTTCCTGGTCGCCTTCCGCCCCGGCTTCGTCGCGCCGACGCTGGCCGCCCAGATGGCCGCCACCTTCCAGCGGTACGCCCCCGGGCGGCTGCTGCTCAATGTGGTGACGGGCGGCGAGAGCCACGAGCAGCGCGCGTACGGCGACTTCCTCGGCAAGGACGAGCGGTACGCGCGTACCGGTGAATTCCTCGACATCGTACGGGCGTTGTGGCGCGGCGAGAGTGTGACCCGGCTCGGTGAACACCTTCAGGTCGAGGACGCCCGGCTGGCCCGCGTCCCGGATCCGGTGCCGCCGATCTACTTCGGCGGGTCCTCCCCGGCGGCGGGCGAGGTCGCGGCCCGGCACAGCGATGTCTATCTGACGTGGGGCGAGCCGCCGGCGCAGGTCGCGGAGAAGATCGCGTGGATCCGCGCGCTGGCGGAGAAGGAGGGCAGGACCGTACGGTTCGGCATCCGGCTGCATGTGATCACGCGCGACACCGCCGACCAGGCGTGGGCCGAGGCGCGGCGCCTGCTGGACGGGTTCGACCCGGCCGCGATCGCCGCCGTACAGGCCGGGCTGGCGCGCAGCGAGTCGGAGGGCCAGCGGCGGATGCTGGCGCTGCACGGCGGGTCCGCGGACGGGCTGGAGGTCTCACCGAACCTGTGGGCCGGGATCGGCCTGGTGCGCGGGGGCGCGGGGACGGCGCTGGTGGGCAGCCACGGGGAGGTGGCGGAGCGGATCGAGGAGTACCACCGGCTGGGGATCGACGAGTTCGTGATGTCGGGGCACCCGCATGTGGAGGAGGCGTACTGGTTCGGGGAGGGCGTACTGCCGAGGCTGGCGGCAACGGGCCTGTGGACCCACCCGGCGGGCGCCGCCACCGGTGCCGCTGATGTCTCCGCCGCGGTGCCGTTCGCGGCGGGGGTACGGAGGTGAGGCCGGCGCCGGTGCCGGTGGTGCCGGTGTCCGGGGGTGCCGGGGTGCCGGGGCAGCCGGTTGGCGCCCGCCTCGGTCACCAGTGCCTCAGAGCAGCGCCACTCCCGTCACGACCGTCGCCACGAGCACGACGAGTACCGTGAAGTCGAAGATCGTCTCCCGTCGCGCCGAGCGGTGTTCGGCCGTGGGGTCCAGTGTGAACTCGGCCGGGTCGGCGGGCGGGTAGTGGACCGTGACCTCCCGGCCGTACGCGCGGGCGGGGTCCGGGAGGTGTGACATGCAGTACGCGGTGACGGCCGTGCCCTCGCGCGTGGTGAACGCGACGACCGGAGTGATGGTGGTCGAGGTGTGGCCGTCGTCCTGGTCGACGCTGACGTCCTTCAGGACCGCGACAATCCGGCCGGGGACGGTCTCCAACGCGGCCAGCCGCTCGACGCGGCGGTTCCTGTCGCGTACCGATCCGGGCAGATAAACGGCGCCGGAGAGCGCCCACGGCCCGCCGAAGCCGATCAGCGCCCACGGCCACCCGCGCTCGACCGCGGCGAGGACCACCAGCCCGGCGTAGACGAGGAAGACCGCGACGCCCGGCAGCCACAGCCCGCGACCGGGCTCCAGCGGGACAGCGGAGAACCGGTACGCGTGCGGCCTCCCCCGCACATAGCTGACCCCGATCTCCCGGCCCTCCCACGCGGCGGTGACCGAGTCACCTCGCTCGCCGTCATTCGTCACCCTCACCTCCCGGCCCGAGACCGGGTCACGGTAGGAGACCACCACCGAAATCCCACCCGTGCGGGAGCCACCGTGCCGGGACTCCCGCACCCGCTCGATCCGCCCTGTCAACCGGACCGTCCGCTGCTCCTTGGTGACCCCGGCCAGCGACATCCCGTACCCGACCAGCGCCGCCACGCCCCACACCGCACACCACAGCGCCACCCACCCGTCCCACCCCATACGCCCGTTCTCCTCCAGCCCGTCCGGGAACCGATCAACTTCCGCTGCGCCGCAGCACTTTGCCCCGGCCGTCCGCCTCCACCACTCCCGTATCCCCACCGTCGCCGGTGACCACAACCCTCAGCGTGAGCGTGCCCGCGACGCCGTCGGCGGTCACCTGCCAGCTCCGCGGCGACCCCGCGCCGAGACCGGTCCCGGCCTCCTCGACCAGGGCGGGGACGCGGTCGTAGGGCAGGGACCTCGGATCGAACCCGGCGGTCGTCACACCGGTGGGGGAGAAGACGATGGTGAGCAGGCGGTCCTGCACGACGGCGGTGAGCGCCTGTCGTCCGTGCGCACCTCGTGTCAGCGACTCGACGGCCCTGCGCAGTTCGCCCTGGTCGAGCATCGACCGGCCAGGGCCGAGGGTGACCGTGCCCGTCGCCGATGTCACGGTAGTTGTGGATGTGGACGTGGACGACGATGAGGAGGTGGAGGCGGAGACGGACGGCTCGGGCGCGCCGCTCCCGCCGCTCCCGCCCTTGGAGGAGTCGAACAACTCCGCGCGGAACAGCAGGAGTACGGCGGCCACACCGAGCAGCAGGCCGAGCATCGTGAGGAGCCCGCCGGCACAGCCCTCCGGGGTCTCGCTCGTCATGGCCGGACCGGGCACCGAGTCCAGCGCGGCCCCGGCCGCCCGCTCCTCCCACTCCGGGGTGGGGCGCCTCACGATCCGCGTCTTCCACGGCCGGTCCGGCGGATACTCCACCACCACGACTCCGCGTGGCCGGTATTCGGCCAGCTCGACCAGGTTGATGTCCTGCCGTATCGCGACCCGGAACGCGGGCGCGTCGTCCGGCATGACGGACAGCTCGAACCGCACCGGCACGTCGCTCGACTCACCCCCGACGGCCTCCAGACCCTCGATCACCGCCAGCGCCGTACGCGGCACGACGGCCGCCTCCCGAAGCCGGCGCGGCAGCGTACCCAGGAAGAAGAGAAGCCCGTAGACCGCGGGCAGCACCAGCCCCGTGACGATCAGCGGCGCCCTCTCGACGACACACCCGCCGATGAAGGCGGTCAGCGACGCACCGACCACCCCGCCCGTCAGGAACCCCAGCGCGAGGCCGGCAGGCGTGTTGTGCGTGGGCGGCGCGCCCGCGGCGATCGTCATGTGGCCGATTCTGCACCTCACGGCCAACGGCCGACAGGGCCTGGACGCCTCGCTCAGCGGAAAACGGTCGTCGGAAATATGATGAATATGTTCCATTCCTTCTGAATTCCATCAACCCATCCATGACGACGTACCTCGGAGCGGTGATGACCAGGCGTCGTCCTCCCGGCAGGTCCGACATCGAGTCCGCGAGCGCCGACGATCTGCTGACCACCCTCGGCCGGCTCACCGCGCAGGCGCGGCAGGGCGCGGAGCTTCAGCGTGCCCGGGTGGAGCTGGCGCAGGCGCTGCAACGGGAGATGCTGCCGGCCGAGCTCCCGGCGGTGCCCGGACTCCGTACGGCGGCGAAGTACGCGCCCGCGCGCGACGGCCTGGACATCGGCGGCGACTGGTACGACGGCTTCGCGCTGCCGGACGGCGCGCTGGCGTTCTGCGTGGGCGATGTGCAGGGGCACGATGTCGAGGCCGCCGCGATCATGGGGCAGGTACGGATCGGGCTGAGGGCGGTGGCGGCCACGGCGGGCGGCTGGGACGCCCGGGGCGGCTGGGGGACGGGTGCCAATGCCGGTGGCGGTGCCGGTACGGCCCCGGTCGTCGACCCCGGGCTGGTGCTCAGCCGGGCGAACGACCTGCTGCTCTCCGTGAACTCCAGCCTCTTCGCGACCTGCAGTTTCCTCCGCTACGACCCGGTCACCCACGAGCTGGAGAGCGCGCGGGCCGGGCACGTCGGCTCCGTCTGGGCCACGGCCGACGGCCGGTCGGGCGTCGCCGAGGACGCGGGCGGCCTGCCCCTGGGGATCCAGCAGGGGGAGGCGTATCCGGTGACGCGGCGCCGGCTGACGGTGCCGGGCGCGTTCGTACTGCTCACGGACGGTGTGGTCGAGGGGCCTTCGTTCCCGCTGGACGAGGGGCTGGCGCGGGCGGCCGGGTTTCTGTCGGCCGGGGTGCTGGCGGGGGAGGGGCCCGAGGAGCTGGCGGCGCGGGTGATGCGGGTCGCGGAGCTGACGGGGAACTCGGACGACGCGGCGGTGCTGGTGCTGTGCCACGACGGTCAGACGTGACGGTGTTCCTCGGTGCGCACGTGGTGACGTAGGGGTGGGGGCCGCGTGTCACGGCGGAGCCGGGCGGTGGGCGTTGTCTGATGGCGGGTGTGGTGCGCACCGAGGGAAACAGCAGCCCGGAACCCGGCAGACCGGAACACGGCAAACCGGAACCCAGCGGTCGGCCAGGCCCGCCCGGCCCGCCTGACCCGCCCGGCCCGCCTGACCCGCGCGGCCCGTCCGGCCCATCCCGCCCGCCCGGCCTCCTCGTGACGGTCGCGCAGATCCTCTGCGTCGCGGGCGCGTACTACGCGGTCGGACGGCTGGGGCTGCTGAGGCAGGTGGTGATGGACGAGTCCAGCTCCGACGGTGTGGTCATCACGCCGCTCTGGCCGCCGACCGGGGTGGCGCTGAGTGCTCTGCTGCTCCTGGGGATGAGGATCTGGCCGGGAATCACGCTGGGTGTCTTCTTCAGCATCGTGACGATCGGGCCGTTCCGGGCCACTGACATCGGGATCCTCGCGGGAAACACCCTCGCCCCCGTCTGCGCGTATCTGCTGCTGCGGCGGGTGGGCTTCCGTATCGCCCTGGACCGGCTGCGGGACGGGGTGGCGCTGGTGTTCCTGGGAGCGCTGGCCGGGATGCTGATCAGCGCGAGCGTGGGTACGGCCGTGCTGGTGCTCAGCGGCCGGCTGCCGGCGCACGGCGTCTGGCCGACCTGGTCGGCGTGGTGGACGGGCGACGCGATGGGCGTTCTGGTCGTCACGCCGCTGATCCTCGTACTGCGCAGGGCCCGGCTCCCGCTGCCGCGCGAACCCCGGCGCTGGGCGGAGGCGGCGGCCCTGACGGTCACGGCGGTCTGCGTCGTGCCGCCGGCCACGCGCAGCCCGCTCTGCCTGCTCTTCCTCGTCTTCCCGCTGCTGGTCTGGGCCGCCCTGCGCTTCCAGCTCGCCGGCGCGGCGCCGTGCGCGCTGTTCGTCTCCGTACTTGCCATCACGGCGGCGATCGACCGCGTCGGGCCGTTCGCCCGGCACAGCTTCGTCGAGGTCATGGTCAGCCTCCAGGCCCTCAACGGCTCCGCGGCGCTGACGGCGCTGCTGCTGGCCGCGATCGTCACGGAACAGCGCAACATCCGCCGCAAGATCGAACAGGCCTGCCTCGAACTGGCCGAGGTGGTCACCCGCTTGACGCCACCGCCGGACGCGGCGGAGCGGCGGCGGCCGTACGGGGACTGACGCGGAGTCGGGGGCGGACGTCACGCGCGCGAGTGAATCATGGCCCAATTGCCCGTATTGAGAGGCCGGTTCACACCATAGTTCGAGCCCTGACAGCTGAGGGAGTTCGGAGATGGCGTGGATTTGTCCCGGGTGCGGTACACCTGATGCGATCGCTTACATCGAGAACGAGGACGGCTCGCACCCGTTCCCCTGTCTCTTCTGCAACCACTCGGTACTGGACAGCGGTGGCCGCTCCACGGTCTGGGCCTCCCACGCGTGTGCGGTCAAGGAGTGTGCGGGGATCGTCAGGGACCTCTTCCACTACTCGCCGCGGGCCGGGCTGACGGAAGTGGCGCGGCTGCCGTGCAACGAGTGCGGCGCGGGGAAACCGCGGCAGGCGGTGCACTACGGGATGGCGGCACGGCGAACGAGGTAGCGCGATCCGCTGTTCGGTGGATTGATCAATAAAGATCGTTTTTCATATTTTCCGCACGGCATAACCTCTTCATGTCGTCTCTCTGTGGCTTCAGCCGCGTGGCCGCTGTCGGCGCGCTCGCGCTCGCGCTCTGCGGATTCGCCGGTACGGGTATGGGGGTAGGTACGCCTGCGGGCGCGGAGAGCGGCGCCTCGGCTTTCCCTTCGCCGGTTTCCTCGGCTGCGGTTCCCTCTGCCGGGGATCCGTCAGCTGTGGCTCTGTCAGTACCTGCTTCGTCCGTGCCGGTTCCGGACGCTGTATCGCCGTCCACGGGCGCCACACCCATCCCCGTCCCGGCCCCCGTCCCCGCCCCCGGCCCCCTCGTCGGTGCCGGCCACGCCGATCTGTCCGTCACCTCGTCACCGGCCCGCACCGCCCCGGCCGCCACCGGCCTCCGTACCGGCCCCGACGACACCTTCCGCTACACCATCACCGTCCACAACCACGGCCCGTCGCAGGCCACCGGCGTCAAGGTGACCGACCTGCTGCCCGACTCGCTGGTATTCGTCTCCGGGCAGCAGGGGTGCGCCGCGGAGGGGCAGCAGGTGACCTGCGGGCCGCTGGCGACGCTCGGGGTCGGTGACACCTTCTCCTGGGTCATCACGGTCCGGCTGGCCGACGGATACGACGGCGACGGCTCCGACATCGTCAACGAGGCCGCCGTCACCGCCGCGACCCACGACCCGGTGACGGACAACAACACCTCCTCGGTCACCGGCCTCCCCGTGCCGCCCGGTACGCGCGGAAGCGCCGACCTGGAGCTGACCAAGCGCGCGGAGCTGCCGGAGGGCAAGCGCTACGTCTCGCCGGGCGACTACTTCGCGTACGTCATCTCCGTACGGAACCACGGGCCCGCGACGGCCCTCGGTGTGCGGGTGACCGATCCGCTGCCGCACGAGCTGCGGTTCGAGTCCTCGCCCGACGGCTGCGCGCCGGCCGGTGCCAGGACCGGGCAGAAGATCGTCTGTCCGCTGCTTGACCGGCTGCCCGCCGGGGAGACGGCGGTGTTCCGGCTGGTCGTCCGCGTTCACGACGCCGGCTCCCGGGCGCTGCTGCACGGCGTACAGCTCGACAACATCGCCTCCGTCACCGCCACGACGAAGGACCCCGACCTCAGCAACAACCGGAACAAGCCCGGTACCACGGGCCCCAACGGCGGCCCGCTGTACCTCAAACCGGGACACGGCGGTGGCGGTACGAGCGGTGGCGGTACGGACGGAGGCGGTGCGGACTCGGGTGGCAGCCACAGCGGTGGCAGCCACAGCGGTGGCGGTGACAGTGGCGGCGGTGACACCGGTGGTCACAGCGGCGGTGGTCACCACTCCGGCGGGCACCACGGCGGCGGGCAGCTCCCCGACACCGGCTCCGGCGTCCCCTCCTGGCTGATCTGGCTCGCCGCGTCCGCTCTGGCCGCCGGCTCCGGGCTCGTGGTGCTGGCCCGGCGGAACTCCCTCCCGCACCTCACGAAGGACGAGAGGCCCCTCGTATGAGAATGAGATCCTCCCTCTTCCGCGTCCTTCTCATCGCCCTCTGCGCCGCCCTCTCCCTCGGCGCGGCTCCCGCCTCCGTCCCCGCCCCCGCCCCCGCCCACGTCCACGTCCACGCCCATGCCCATGCCCAGCCCCGGGCGCTCTCCTTCCCCGTGCACGAGACCTTCGACGCGACGCCGAACCTCGGCACCACCACCGGCAACGCCTCCTACCCCGGGGGTGGTTGGCTGCGCCTCACCAGCGCAGCCACCGGGCAGGCGGGCTCGTGGGAGATGAACGACTCGTTCTCCACGAACCTCGGCATCGTCGCCGAGTTCACCTACGCCACCTACGGCGGCACCGCCTACGACGGCAGGCGCGGTGACGGCCTCACGTTCTTCCTCGCCGACGGCACCGCCGCGAACGGCACCGGCGCCTCCGGCGGCGGCCTGGGCTACGCCTGTGCGGGATCGGTCAACTCCTGTAACCGCGGCGGGGTTCCGGGTGCCTTCCTCGGGGTCGGGCTGGACGAGTTCGGGAACTTCTCCTCGCCCGACGTCGGCAACGGCGGCCCGGGCCCCCGGCCGAACGCCATCGCCCTGCGCGGCGGCGGCAGTGGCACCAGCGGCTACCGGTACGGCACGGCGGCCGACGGCCCCGGCGGCAGCGTCGAGACCGGCAGCCGCGGCAACTACCGCACCGTGCGCGTCCAAGTCCTCCCCAAGAACGGCCGGTTGCTGGTCTCCGTCTGGTCGGACTCGGGCCCGGGCACCGCGCTGAACAAGGTGATCACGGACTACGACGTGTCCACCATCGCCAACCAGCCGTCCCTTCCCGCCACCCTCAAGGTCGGCTTCTCCGGCGGCACCGGCGGCGCGACCAATATCCACGAGATCGGCGATCTGACGATCAACGTCCCGGCGAATCTGTCGATCACCAAGTCCGGTCCGGCGAGCGTCCCGGCAGGCAGCGCCCCGGCCACCTACAAGGTCACCGTCGGCAACAGCGACGTGAACGACGTCGAGGGCGCCGTCATCCAGGACACCGTCCCCGCGCTGACCCAGGTCAGCTGGGTCTGCACCGCCACCACCGGCAGCGCCTGCCGGCCCGCGTCCGGCAGTGGCAACGCCATCAACACCCTCGCCGACATCAAACGCAACGGCTCGGTCACCTACACCATCACCGGCACCGCGCCCGCCCAGCCCGTCACCCTCCGTAACACCGCGACCGTGACCGCGCCCGGCAACCGCATCGACACCGACCCCTCCGACAACTCCGCCTCCGTCACGACGACGGTGACCGCGCTCGCCGACGTGGCGGTGACCAAGGCGGGGGCCGGCGCCGGGCCCGTACGTCCCGGCGACCAGTTCGACTACCGGATCACCGCCACCGACAAGGGCCCGTCGGACACCACCAACGTCCGGGTGACGGACACCCTGCCCGCCGGGCTGACGTTCGTCTCCTCGGCCGACGGGTGTACGGCGTCGGGCCGGGTGGTCGGCTGCCCGGCCAGGAGCACGCTGGCGGCGGGGAGTTCGGCCGTCTGGACGTTCCGGGTCAAGCTGGACGACACGTACACCGGTACCGGATCCGACCTCGGCAACGTCGCGACCGTCAGCCACGACATCACGGACCCCGACCCGTCGAACAACACCAGCGGGGCCGCCGCGCCGCCCGGCGGGGTCACGGCCCCGCAGGCCGACCTGCGGGCCACGAAGGCGACGGTGACGACCACCCCCGTGGCGCCCGGTGAGTCGTACGAGTACACCGTGACCGTCACCAACCAGGGCCCCTCCGTGGCCCGTCAGGTCCGCGCCACCGATGTGCTGCCGTCGGCCCTCCGGTTCGTCTCGGCCACCGGCGGCGCCTGTACGGCGGTGACCGCCACCCGCACCGTGACCTGCGGCCCCGCCGCCACGCTGGCCGTGGGCGCGACCGTGACATGGACGTTCCGGGTGGCGCTCGACGCCATGTACAGCGGCGACGGCACGGACCTCCGTAACACCGCCACCGCCGACGCGGACACGGCGGACCCCGACCGGACCAACAACAGCGGTACGGCCCCGCCGCCCGGCGGGAAGGTCAAGTCCCCCACCGCCGACCTGGAGTTCGACAAGAAGGCCGCGAGCTGATGGCCGGCCGGACGACCCCATTTCTTGACATGAACGGAATCGATGCGATGAGAAGGACAGCAACCGGGACGCCCCGGCGGCGCGGTGGCTTCGCGCTGTGGCCGGCGCTGGTCGCGCTGGTGTGTGTGGTGCCGTTGTGGTCGTCCGGACAGGGCACGGCCACCGCGGCCTCCGCCGCCGCCGTACCGCCCGGCGGGACCTTCACGTACACCCTCACGGCGAAGAACAACGGGCCCTCGGTGGCCCGCAACGTGACGGCGAAGGACACCCTGCCGAACGGCGTCGAGTTCGTCTCGTCGGTCGACGGCTGCACAGCTTCCGGACGTACGGTGACCTGCGGGCCCGAGCCGCAGCTGTCGGTCGGGCAGACCAGGAGCTGGACGATGCTCGTACGGCTGAGCGCCTCGTACCAGGGTGACGGATCGGACCTGGGGAACACGGTCACCGGCTCGTCCGACGCCACCGACCCGAACCCGGGCAACAACCAGAACCCGACCCCCGTAAAACCGCCGGGCAGCTTCGAGCCCGTATCGAACCTGTCGACCGAGAAGCGGGCGCTGGGCACCGGGCCGACGGTCCCCGGGCAGGAGTACGAGTACCGGATCACCACGGCGAACGCGGGCCCCTCGGACGCCCGCAACGTCACCGCGACCGACACGCTCCCCGCCGGGCTCAGCTTCGTCTCGTCGGCCGACCCGTGCACCGCCTCGGGCCGTACGGTGACCTGCGGCCCGCGCGCGCGGCTCGCGCCGGGGGCGTCCGTGAGCTGGACGTTCCGGGTGAAACTGAGCGCCGCGTACACCGGTGACGGTACGGATCTGCGCAATACGGCGACGTCCACCTCCGACTCGCGCGACCCCGACCCGTCGGACAACACCAGCCCGCCCGTGACCCCGCCCGGCGGTGTCAGCGAGCCGCAGGCGGATCTGTGGGCGGCCAAAACACCGACCACCAGCACCCCGGTGGCGCCCGGCGAGAACTTCTCGTACGCCGTGACCGTCACCAACGACGGGCCCTCGCGAGCCGTGAACGCGAAGATCACGGACACACTGCCCGCCCGGCTGAGATTCGTCTCGTCGGCCGACGGCTGCACGGCGCCAGGGACCGACTTCGGGACCACCGTGACCTGCGGTCCGCAGGCCGTGCTGGAACCGGGAGCGTCCAAGACCTGGACATTCACCGTGCAGTTGGACCCGAACTACCGGGGCGACGGCTCGGACATCCGCAATACGGCCACCGCGTCCTCCGACACCGAGGACCCCAACACCAACAACAACACCAGCCCGCCGGCCGGCCCTCCCGGCTCCACCGTCAACCGGCCCAACGCGGACCTGTCGGTGACCAAGCAGGCGGTCGGCACCGCGCAGCCGGTGCCGGGGACGACGTTCGACTACCGGATCACGGTCAGGAACAACGGCCCCTCGGCGGACGCCTACAACGTGACGCTCGCCGACGACCTGCCCCAGGGGCTGTCGTACGTGGCATCCTCGCCGGACGGCTGTACGGTCTCGGGCCGGGCGGTCTCCTGCAAGCGCACGGCCCCGCTCAGGGTGGGGGAGACCACCGAGTACCTCCTCACCGTCAAGGTCGACCCGGCGTACACGGGCGACGGCAGCGACATGAAGAACACCGCCCGGGTCACCGCCGGCAACATCGACCCGAGCAGCGACAACAACAGCAACACGGCGAATCCGCCGGGCGGCGGGATCGCACCGCCGGCCGCCGACCTCGGGATCGTGAAGAAGACCGTCACGGACACCCCGGTCGCGCCGGGCGAGACGTTCGAGTACGCGGTCACAGTCACCAACAACGGTCCCTCGCAGGCCCAGCAGGTGCGGGTGACGGACGCGCTGCCGGCCGCGCTGAGCTTCGTCTCGTCGGACGACCCGTGCGTCTCGGGCCGTACGGTGGTCTGCGGCCCGCTGGACACACTGGCGCCCGGCGCGTCCGTGTCGTACGTGTTCAAGGTGAAGCTCGCCGCCGACTACACGGGCGACGGCAGTGACATCGGGAACCGCGCGACGGTCACGTCCCCGACGGGCGACCCGAACACGGGGAACAACACCAGCACGGTGACGGGCCCGCCGGGCGGCACGGTGACCAAGCCGACGGCGGACCTGGAGGTGACGAAGGAGACGCCGTAGCGGATGTCGTTGCCGACGTCGTAGCGGCCACCGCTGTGTGACGCGGGGCGCCGGGCCGGCCCGATGAGCCTGGGGGGTTGTCAGGGTTCATCGGACGGCCCGGCTGGTCTGTGTCTGTGCGGGGGCCGGGCGGCTCAGGCCGCCAGCGCGGTGGGCGGGGCGGCCGTCGCGTAGGAGCGGTCCCGCAGGATGTCCAGGAACAGCGCGCCCGCCAGCAGATGGGCGCTGCCCCGGGGCCGCAGTCCGTCGGCGCGCAGGGTCCGGTCGAGGTCGCGCAGCGCCTGCCCGCCCGCGTCGCTGCCGGCGCCGCCCGCGTCGAGCACGGCGCGGGCGCCGTTCTGGACCTGGCGCAGCCCGTGCGGTCCGGCGGCGTGGAGCAGGCCGGTGTCCTGGAGGGTGCACATGATGGTCAGGAGCGCGTCGAGGCGGGCCTCGGGCTCGCGGGCGCCGGCGGCTCGTGCCGTACCCAGGGCCGTCAACGCCCTTCGTATGTGCGGGAATCCGGCGCGCGCCTCGCCGCGCGCACCGGCGGCTCCGTAACGGGACGCCACCGTGGCCCCGGGGGAGGGGACGCGCGGCGCCGACGGATCGGGGAGCGCGGCGAGGCGTCTGGCGGCGGCGGGCAGCTGGTCGGGGGCGGTGCCCGGCTCCAGCGCGGCGGCGGCCACGAGCAGCCCGAGCGGCCAGACCGCGCCGTGGTGCAGGGCCGTGCCGGTGTTGGCGCGGGCCATGGTCCGCTCGGTGTGACGGCCGATCGCGCCGAGTTCGCGGCGGAGTTCGCGGCCGGGCTCGCGGGGAAGCGTGGGGCCCGGGCCGCCGCCGCCCGAGCGGCGGGCGGCGGCGGCCATGGCCGCGAGGCCGGGTGCCAGCGAGCGCGCGGACCAGCGCAGCGCGCCGAAGTCCGCCTCCCGCCGGTCGGGGAGGCCGGGCTTGGGGGTCAGCTCGGCCTCGGCCAGCAGGGCGTCGATCGCCGCTTCGGCGAGCACCTCGTCCTCGCGGTTCATGGGCATGGGGGTCCCCTTACGAGTCGGTAGTCGGTCGTGCGGGCGGTGAGGGACGAGCGGTGGTGTGGGGTGTACCCGCAACCGGGCCGGATTACGGGTACACCCCGTGCCACGTTCGCGTTACGAGGAAGACGGCTCCCCGGTGGGCGGCGTACCGGTCGGGGGCTCGCCGCCCTCGCCACCGCCACCGCCGGCGCCGCCACCCGCGCCGGTGTTCTCGGCGTCCGGGTCGATGCCGAGGACGATCGTGCCCTTGTACCCCTTCGACGGGTCCTTCTTGTGGACGGGCGTGAGCGTCAGCAGCCCGCCGGCCGCGCCGTTGCCCTCGTACACCATGTCGTCGTCCAGCTTGGTGTAGCTGCCGGAGTGCTTCGCGTACGGCTCCAGCGTGAAGATCTGCTCGGCGACGTCGTCGTCGAAGAAGAGCTGGCCGGTGAAGTTGACCTTGCCGCCCTCGTACGTCCCGTCGGCCTTCTGGCCGCCGGTGTGGACCTTGACGTGGATGTGGCAGGTGCGGGGGGTGTACCAACCGGGCACGATCGTCGTGAACTTGACGACGCCGTTGGCGTTGGCGACCTGGTAACCACGCAGATACGTCGCGTCGTTGGCGGTGGAGCCGTCCTCGTCCTCCGCCGGGGCGCTGCCGCCGGGGTTGGCCGTGGTGTAGCCGGAGTAGTAGCCCCAGGCGTCGCAGTGCCAGATCTCGACGGCCGCGCCGGCGACCGGGCCGCACGACTCCGTGGTGTCCTGGACGGTGATGCGCAGGCTCAGCGGGACGCCGTCCTTGCCCTCGGTGATGTCCTTGCGTACCAGCGCGCCGTCCAGGTAGTACGGGCCCTCGGTGACGCTCGACATCAGGACACACTGCCCGGTCGAGGCGGTGGTGGAGCCCGAGGCGGCCGTGGTGGCGGTGGCGGCGGTGTCGGATTCCTCCGAGGCGAAGGCGTTGACGCCGACCACGGCCACCGCGCCGGCACCGGCCACGGCGCCACCGCCGATGGCCAGGGCACGCCTTCTGCTGACCGTCTTGTCCACGTGTTTCGCTGTCATGTACTGAACGGTAGGGACCGAGCCTGGGAGGAACCCGGCCCTGGCCTGTGCGCTTCCTGTGAGGGGGGCCTGAGGGGGGCCTGAGGGGGGCCTGAGACCGGCCGGGGACGTCCGTACGGAGGCGTTCGGCGCGGCCCGAGCGCGCCGAACGCCTCGCTGAACACGGACGTGCGTTTACGCGGGGTGCAGGGTGTAGGCGTACGTGTAGGTGCGGCCCGCGGTGAGCCGGTAGGCGGCGAGCGGGGCCGCGCCCCAGGAGTTGATACCGCCGACGCCGGTCTGGCGGTGGTTGACACCGAGGACGGTCTCGTCGCGGCGCTTCAACTCGTGCGGGTGGCGGGTGTTTTCGAGGTCGGAGGGGGAGTAGTGGAGCGCGCTGATCTCCAGAAGGTCGCCGGTGTCGGCCGCATTGTTCTGAGGGTCGGCGGTGACCGTCAGGCCGTTGCCGGTGCGGTCGGTGAGCGAGAACCGGCGTACGTCCGTCATGTTGCCCATCTGCTGGGGCCGGATGTACGGCGCGACCTGGGCGTCCACCGTGGAGCGGTAACGGCCCACGAGCGCACCGGTGTTGCGGTCCCAGTAGTTCTCGTGCGGCCCGCGCCCGAACCAGTCGAGCCGCTCCAGCCCCGCCGGCACGGTCAGCAGCGCGCCCACCACGGGCAGGTCCGGGAGACCGGCCGCCGCGGTGAGGGTGTGCCGTACGCGCACCTCGCCGCTGCCGAGGACCCGGAAGACGGTGTGCCAGGTGGAGGCGGCGGGCGCGGTCGGGAGGGTCGCCGTCACCTCGATCACCACCTCGCCGGGCGACGGGTGGTCGACGGCCACGGAGGTCACCGTACGGTCGGCGCCCGCGTCGCGCCAGGTGCGGGCCGTCGTCTGGAAACGGCGGCCGATGTCGTTGTCCGTCGGGCCGCGCCAGAAGTTGGGCACGGGCCCGCCGGCCAGCAGCAGCCGGCCCCGGTGGCGGTACGAGGCGAGGGTGCCGGTCCGCGGGTCGAGGACGACCTCGCTGTTCCGGCCGGTGACGCGGATGCTGCTGGCGCTCTCGGTGAGGGTGAGGGCGGGGAGTGCGGACGGCTCGGGGGACGGTGATGTTTGTGGCGCGTGCCACGGCAGCGCGATCTGGTCCGCCGCCACGGTGTGTCCCGCGTCCGCCCAGCTCGTGGCCTTCCGGAGCACGAACGCGATGTTGAGCCAGTACTCGGTGCCGGGTGCTGGTGCTGGTGCTGGCGCCGGTGCTGGTGCGTCTGGCCTGCGGCAGGGGATCCGTACCGTCGCCGCCGCGCCGGGCGCGGCCTTCGGCGCGGGGAGGGTGCCGCGCTGTACGGGGTCGCCGTCGCGGGTGACCGTCCAGACGAGGTGGTACGCGTCCAGGCCGCTGAAGAGGTGCTTGTTGTGCACGCGGACGGCGACCACCGAATCGTCAGTCGTGACCTCGGCCACGTCCTCGGCTGCCGCGATGCCGATCGGCTCGTACACCTTCTTCAGCTCCAGCAGGCCCGGGTGGATCTGCCGGTCCGCCGCGACCAGCCCGTTCGCGCAGAAGTTGCCGTCCGACGGATAGCCGGGCTTCCAGTCGCCGCCGTACGACAGGTAGGTGCGCCGGGGAGCGCCGGGGGCCTGGTCGGGGATCGGGAGGCGGACGGCCTGGTCGGCCCAGTCCCAGATGAACGCGCCGTGCAGGTTGGGGTAGCGCTCGAAGACGTCCCAGTACTCGCGCAGATTACCGCCGCTGTTGCCCATGGAGTGGGTGTATTCGCACAGGATGTACGGCTTCGGGTTGCCGGATCTGCCGTACGCCTCGACGCCGGCCGGGCTGGTGTACATCTCGCTGTGTATGTCGGTGACGGCGTTCATGCCCTCGTAGTGGACCGGGCGGGAGTCGTCGCGGGCGTGTGTCCAGTCCGCCATGGCACGGAAGTTGTCGCCCTGGCCTGCCTCGTTGCCGAGCGACCAGACGATGACGCTCGGGTGGTTCTTGTCGCGTTCGACGAGCGAGCGCATCCGGTCCAGGCACGCGCCGGTCCACTCGGGGCGTGAGGCGGGGACGCGGTCGCGTACGCCGTGGGTCTCCAGATTGGCCTCGTCGATGACGTACAGGCCGTACTCGTCGCAGAGTTCAAGCCAGTGGGGGTGGTTGGGGTAGTGGGAGGTGCGGACGGCGTTGATGTTGTGCCGCTTCATCAGCAGGATGTCCTGGAGCATCCCCGACGCGGTGACGGCCTGGCCGAGTACGGGGTCGTTCTCGTGGCGGTTGGTGCCGCGCAGTACGAGGGGCTTGCCGTTGATGGTGAACGTACCGGGTCCGTAGTCGACTTGGCGGAAACCGAGGCGGGTGCGGTGGATGTCGACGGTGGTGCCGGAGGCGTCCTTGAGGGTGACGACGAGGGTGTAGAGGTGCGGCGCCTCGGCGGACCAGAGGGCCGGTGCGGGTACGTCGGCGGTGAGGGTGACGGTGGCGTCGCCCGCGCCGGGGGTGGGGGCGCGGCCGGTGAGGGGGCGGGGCAGGACGCGACGGCCGTCGGCGTCGTAGAGGACGGCTTCGACCAGCAGGTCCTCGGCTTCGGCTACGGCCTCGGCCCCGGCCCCGGCGGCTCCCCGGTTCCGAACGACGGCCGAGACGGTGAGTGTCGCGTCCCGGTACTCGGAGTCCAACTCCATACGTACGAAGAGGTCTTGGAGGTGCACCGGCGGGATCGCGTACAGATACACGTCCCGGAAGATCCCGGACAGATCGATCAGGTCCTGGTCCTCCAGCCAGCTCCCGTCGGACCAGCGGTAGACCTCGACGGCGAGCGTGTTGTGCCCCGGCCGGACGTACGGGGTGATGTCGAACTCGGCCGGTGTGTAGCTGTCCTCGCTGTAGCCGACACGCTCGCCGTTCACCCAGACGAAGAACGCGGACTTCACCCCCTGGAACGAGATCAGCGTGCGCCGGCCCGTCCAGTCGACGGGCAGGGTGAAGGCGCGGCGGTACGAGCCGACGGGGTTGAACTTGTGCGGCACCTGGGGTGGTTCGGGCGTTTCGTAGCCGATCCAGGGGTACGAGATGTTGAGGTAGATCGGCTCCCGGTACCCCTCCATCTCCCAGTTCGAGGGGACGGGTATGCGGTCCCAGCCGCTGTCGTCGTACTCCGGCGCATGGAAACCGACGGGCCGCGCGTCCGGATTCTCGGACCAGTGGAAACGCCAACTCCCGTTGAGTGAACGGTAGTACGGCGACCGCTCGTGCTTCCCGCGTAACGCGTCGACGGCGGTCGCGTACGGCACGAGCCGGGCCCGTGCGTCCTCGCGGTTGACCTGGAACACCTCCGGCTGGGCATCCCACTCGGGCGCCCCGGCGGCACGATGGCCGGAGGTACCGCCACTGCCGCCACTGCCGCTACTCGCCGCGAAGGCCTGCTTCTGCCCGACGAAGGCCGCCCATCCCGCGAGGGCGGCGCCGGAGAGCAGCAGTGAACGGCGGCGCGGATGTTGGTTATTGCTCGGACTTTCAGCACTCATGTGCGGCTCCGAACGGAAGGCAACAAGAACAACCACCCCAGCATCAGACGTAGCCGCGCGCCACACAAGACCGCTGCGACGGCGGGGGCGCGGGTCAATGCGACGCTGAGTGGGGTGGGTGGGTGGCGCGGGTTGTGGGGGAAAGGGGCCGCCCCTCCTGCTGTGAGTGTCGCGTCTCCGTGACAGGTGTAAAGGGCGCTCCTGCGTCG